>CAMVIO010000060.1 GCA_947167555.1 uncultured Selenomonadales bacterium | reverse complement strand
GAGGGCGAGGATATGGATTTTTGCCGCCTCGCAAAGAGCATCGAGTGTGCGAAGGCGGATGCGGCGATTCAGACGCGTTCCTCGACATTCGTGTTATTCCATGATACGAAGGAGTATAAAGCGTTTCGGGATCGCCATGACAAAGACCGTGTGCCGCAAGGACAGTTATCTTCCTATCGGGGGCCTCTCTACCTTGGCATCGATGCGGGGTCGACAACGACAAAATTTGCCGTTATCGGCAAGGATAAAGAGCTGTTATATACGGCTTACGGCAGCAACGAAGGATTGCCGCTTCAAGCTGTCATCAAAGAACTGCGTACGTTTTACGCCGAGATGCGTCCCGGTCAGTATATCGCGTCTGTGATGACGACGGGCTATGGCGAAGGCATCGTGAAAGCCGCGATTCATGCCGATGGCGGAGAGGTGGAGACATTTGCCCATCTTCGCGCGGCCCAGGAGTTTTGCCCTGATGTCAGTTTCGTACTGGATATCGGCGGACAGGATATGAAGTGCTTTTTCGTGCATCATGGAAGCATTGGCAATATCACCTTGAACGAAGCATGTTCGGCAGGCTGCGGATCATTTATCCAAAATTTCGCTCAAGGGCTTTCGATGACGACGGAAGAATTCGCCGCCAAGGCTATTGATTCGAGAGAACCTGTCGATCTTGGCACGCGTTGTACCGTATTCATGAATTCACGGGTCAAGCAGGCGCAGAAGGAAGGCGCTTCCGTCAGTGACATTTCGGCAGGCATAGCGATTTCTGTCATCAAGAACGCATTGTTCAAAGTCATGCAGCTCCGTGACGTGGAATCATTGGGAGAGCACATTGTGGTTCAGGGGGGCACATTTTACAATGACGCGGTGCTTCGCGCACTGGAAGTGCTTTTACAGCGCGACGTGATCCGCCCCGACATTGCGGGCGTCATGGGCGCGTACGGCGCTGCGATCCTTGCAATTGAAAGCGGTGTGGAGAAGTCATCGGTGCTTTCCGCAGAAGCATTGGATGCGTTTTCTGTGGAGACAAATTCTTATCGTTGCAAAGGCTGTGGCAACCAATGTTTGATTACCGCATCCAAGTTCTCGGATGGCAGCAAGTATTTCTCGGGAAATCGTTGCGAACGGGGGATTGGAAAGGAACGATCCGCAAGCAAAGTGCCCAGCATTTATCAATATAAATACGATCGGCTGTTTAATTATTATCAACCATTGAAGAATGCAAAGCGAGGCTCAATAGGAATTCCACGCGTGCTCAATATGTATGAGGATTATCCTTTCTGGTTTACGTTCTTTACGAAGCTCGGGTATGAAGTCTTGTTGTCGGGGAAGACTTCCGTCCGTACCTATTACCGTGGTATGGCTACGGTGCCGTCGGATTCGCTCTGCTATCCGGCGAAGCTTGCCCATGGCCATATCGTTGATCTTGTCGAGCGGGGAATAAAGAAGATATTTTACCCATGTATCCCTTATAATATGGAGGACCAGGAACATCCGTCGGATGATCATTACAGTTGTCCGGTGGTGGCGTCTTACGCGGAGAATATACGCGGCAATATGGATATGCTTCGGGAAAAAGACGTGCGCTTCATGCAGCCGTTCCTGCCAATATATGACAAAAAGCGTATGATCGAGCGCCTGACGGAAGAACTGGCCGAGGAGCGCATCGAAAAAGCGGAAATCCGTGAGGCGGTCGAAGCGGCCTACAAGGAATTGGCTCATTATAAGGATGATGTACGCGCTTACGGGAAGCGGATACTCGATTTTATCGAGCGTGAGCATTTGCCTGCAATCCTTTTGGCGGGACGTCCGTATCATGTCGATCCGGAGATCAATCATGGCATTCCCGAGATGATTCAATCCTACGGTCTTCCCGTACTCTCAGAGGATATGGTCTATCGCTTACCGGTGGACGGCGACGATACATTGGGCATCGTCAACCAATGGAGCTATCACGCGCGTCTTTATCACGCCGCCAGTTTTGCCGCAAGCCATGACAATATCGCCCTGATTCAGCTTAGCTCTTTTGGCTGTGGACTGGACGCGATTACTACCGGACAAGTCAAAGAAATCCTGGAAGCGCATCAGCGTCTCTACACGATGATCAAGCTGGACGAAGTGTCGAATCTAGGCGCTGCGCGAATTCGTGTCCGTTCCTTGATGGCGGCGCTTGCCCGCAAAGAAAGAGTCCCTTATGAGCGAATGCAAAGGAAAGAGCGTCCGCATTTTACGAAGGAATGCAAGGAGACGCATACAATCCTTGCGCCGCAGATGTCCCCGATTCACTTTGAGCTTTTGGAAAACGTGTTTAGGAGTTATGGCTATCGCCTTGTGATTCCGAAAACTATGGATCGAAAAGCAATCGACGTTGGGCTTCGGTACGTAAACAACGATATGTGTTATCCAGCCATCGTCGTCATTGGGCAGATGCTTTCTGTGCTTCGCTCCGGCGCTTGTGATCCGGACAAGACGGCAATCATGCTGTTTCAGACTTGCGGTGCGTGCCGTGCGACAAATTACTTGAATCTGATGCGGACGGCGCTGAAAGATGCCGGATACGGACAAGTGCCTGCTTTTGCTTTCATAGGTCGTGAAAGTGAAACGGATGACTTCGTTTTGAGCCAAAGCTGCTATACGGACATCGTCAAAGCAGTTATTTACGGCGATCTTTTGATGCGTGTTAAGAATCGGGTAACGCCTTACGAAATTGAAGCAGGTTCGGCAGAACGCCTCTATCAGACATGGATGACGCGCGCCAAGGAAGAACTTTCCGACGGCAACTATTTCAAATATCGACGGAATTTGAAGCAGATTGTCCACGATTTCGATATCCTGCCTATCGACGAGACGCAATGGAAACCGAAAGTCGGCATTGTCGGCGAGATTCTCGTCAAATATCATCCGTTGGCGAACAATCATCTGGAAGAGCTTTTGTCTGATGAAGGCGCGGAAGTTGTCATGCCCGATCTCTTGAATTTCATGGAGTATATGGCTTATGATGATATCGTGAAACGCAAGCTTTTGGCCGGTGGGCGCGTTGAGCGCTGGAAAGCGGAGCTTTCAATCCAGATGCTGGAATTTTTCCGCCATCCAATGTCGGATGCGCTGAAAAAGAGTCGACGCTTCGAGCCGCCATCAACCATCAAGGAACTGGCTGCTTTGGCGAGTCAACAGGTTTCACTGGGCAATATGGCGGGCGAGGGCTGGTTCCTGACAGGCGAAATGATGGAACTGGCAGAGAGAGGCGTACCGAACATTGTATGCTTACAGCCTTTCGGTTGTCTCCCGAACCATATCACAGGTAAAGGCGTTATGCACGCGCTTCGTGAACGCTACCCGGACAGCAACATCATTGCGTTGGACTGCGACGCGGGCGCAAGCGAGGTCAACCAAGTCAACCGGATCAAGTTGATGCTCTCCGTTGCGCGGGAAAAAGCGCCGGGAAATGCGGATATGACAACAAATGCAGGATAACAACCGCATATAAAAAAGCCGTCGTATATGACGGCTTTGGGAAAGAGGGAGGTAGTTTCATTCTCCCTCTATTTTTCTGTCCATTTGTCGGTAAAAGAGAGAACAGTGGGAAAGTAATTTTTCGCTTGATAGAGCGCGCCGTGGCCGTTCTTGTCAATGACGAGCTTTTCTTTCGAGTACGAAGGTGAGGCGTCATATAACTGCTGCATCATGGCGAATGGGACGAGCCGGTCTGCCGTGCCGTGGATAAATAGCGTCGGCAGACTTGAATTGCGGACGGCGTCCAAGGGTCTTGCCTTTCGGAAGGAAAAACCCGCGCGGTGCTCGCAAATTAAATCAACAAAGTCAAGAAGCGGATAGGGCGGTATCGACAATATTTTGTCAATCTCTGTTGCGAAAAGGGAATATGCGTCGGCATAACCGCTGTCTTCGACGACGGCAACGACGTTATGCGGCAGGTTTTCTCCTTCTGCAAGCATGACTGCCGCAGCGCCCATTGAGACGCCATGCAGTACTATACGTGCCTGGGGATCTTTTTCCACAATGCGACGTGTCCAGTCCGCCACATCTTTCGCCTCAAACGCGCCCATCGTGATGTATTGTCCTTCACTGTCGCCGCAGGCGCGTAGGTCTGGCGTTACGATATGATAATTATGGGTCAGATATTCTTTCGAGTAATGCCAGGCATGCTCTTTTGAAAGCCCATAACCGTGCAGCAAAAGCACCCAACGGTGGCTGCTTTTTTTAGGTTTGAAATGTGTCGCGCAAAGGGAAAGGCCATCGAAGGATTGAAGCGTCCAGTCTTCGGCGTCAAAATCCGGCTTTGACGCCGAAAGGATGTTTTGACCGTTTCCTTCGATAGCACTGCGGAATACGGCAGGCGGCGCGTCCGGATTCGTCGCCGTACCCCGTCGAAGCGCCATATCGACAAAGAAGCTTCCAACAAGGTAAGCTATACCCGTGCAAAGCGCTGTCGCTGTCAATAATATGGTTATCATAGCAGTCACGAAGACGGTCAGTAAAGTTTTCTTCAAATGAATCATCGCTTTCATGAATACACGAAAAGAGACCGCACCCAGCGTCAATATAGGGCAGGGCGCGGTCTGCTTGTTTTTTACTGTTTCTGTCGCCGTTTTTGCAAGAAGATGAGGATTGCGAAGATGGTGAAACCTCCAAGGTCTGTAGCAGTGCCGGGAATAATCATTAAAAGGCCTCCGGCAAAAAGTACGACGCGCTCCACAATGTTCATATCCGTTACAAGATGACCGATCAACGACGAGGATAGCGCAATCATGCCAATCATAGCAGTAATGAGAGTCATCACAAGGCCGAGCGGCGTCGCGTTAATCATCAGGATGACCGGGGACAGCACGAAGATATACGGAATGATGAACGCGGCAATCGCGAGTTTCGAAGCGTTGACGCCGGTTTTTAGCGCGTTGCCGCCGCTGATGGCCGCGCCCGCGTAAGCGGCTAGGGCGACAGGCGGTGTGACGTCGGCGATGATGCCAAAGTAAAAAACGAACATATGAGCCGCCAACACTGGGATTCCCATCTGCACCAGTGCAGGAGCAGCGATCGTCGAAGTGATGACGTAGTTCGCCGTGGTCGGGACGCCCATGCCGAGCAACAGCGCGGTAATCATAGTGAAGAACATGGTCGGGAGCATCATGCCGCCCGCGAAGGACAACAGTGCGGAGGCGAGCTTCAGGCCGACGCCGGTCTTCGTGACGACGCCGATGATGATGCCAGCAGAGGCGCAGGCCACAAGCACGCCAAGGACATTTTTCGCACCCGTTTCCAGCCCGTTCACGATGTCCGTCAGTTTCATACGTGTAGAAGCACGCAGGCAAGATGCGAGAATCGACAACACGATGGCGAATAACGCGGCCCGCATCGGCGTATAGCCAGACACCAGCAGATAAATGATTACGACCAAAGGCAACGCGAGGTGACCGCGTTCACGGAAAATATCCCATGCTTTTGGCAGTTCCTCACGAGGTAATCCTTTAAGGTTTTTGCGTTTCGCTTCAAAATGGACGCCGAGCCAAACGCCGGTGAAGTAGAGGACGGCGGGAATAATGGCCGCTTTGACAATTTCTACATAGGGAACGCCGACGAATTCCGCCATCAGGAACGCCGCAGCGCCCATAACCGGCGGCATCAATTGTCCGCCGGTGGAGGCAGCCGCTTCCACCGCGCCTGCGAATTCTTTGTCATATCCGAGTTTTTTCATCATCGGTATGGTAAAGCTGCCTGTGCCGGCCACGTTTGCCACAGAGCTGCCGGAAACGGTGCCCATGAGTCCACTGGATAGCACAGCGACTTTTGCGGGCCCGCCGCTGGCCCATCCTGCGAGGGCATTCGCCAAATCGATAAAGAATTTTCCAAGCCCTGTGGATTCAAGGTAGGCGCCAAACAGGATAAATAGAAAAATGAAAGTTGAAGAGACGCCCAAAGGGATACCGAAAATACCTTCCGTTGTAAAGAAAAGATGACCGACGAGCTGTTGCGGAGTCAGTCCACGATGGGCGAGGACGCCCGGCATTTCTGGTCCGAGGAACGCATAGGCGAGAAAAATCAGTACGACGCAGACCATCGGAATGCCGACGATGCGTCGCGTAGCTTCGATGACAAGCAGAACGCCGAGAAGTCCGACGAGAAAGTCAGTTTCCGTAACAGTGCCGGCACGGAGTACCAGCTCATTGTACTCAATCACAAGATAAGCGGGGGCAGCAGCGCCAAGAATTGCCAATACGAGGTCAACCGGATGGATCCCCTCCTTCGACCACGCGCGGCAGGTGGGGTAGAGGAGATAGACCAGCGCGAGGCCGAAGCCGAGGTGTACAGCGCGCTGGAGCTGGGCATCGAGCACGCCAAACACCGCAGTATAGAGTTGGAACATGGAAAAAGCTATCGCCAGCGCAGAGACAAATTTAGCCATGAAGCCCTTATGTTCCAAGGCGTTTGATTCCTTGTCGTATTTTTTTAGCGCGTCGTCCGCAAGCTTTTTATGATTCTCGTCGTTTGTCATATCAGTTCAACCTTTCATGAAAAATGAAACTGTCCGTCCAAAGTCGCCAACGTGGTACGATAGTGATTGTAACGAGGCTGCCCAAAGGTATACGCTCGTAAAGGGGAATCGTTTCGCCCGCGAAAAATAATGTCAACTCAGTGGAGACGCCCGGACGAAATTGTATTTCTTTCATCCGGCGATCCATTCCGTCCATGACGAAGGTGTCTCTTTCGCGACGAAATTCGCCGTCAGTTTCAAGAAACGGCAAGCCGACACCGAACGATTGGTAACGCGTTTTTTGTAAAATAAATCCGTTTCGTGCGTCATTGACCGAGAAATATTCCTCTACCGGCGTTTTTTGCACTGAGTGGATGAAGCGCGTCGAAAACTCTGTTCCCGCATCGGCGAGGCAAGAGGAGAGAACGCCGTTTTCCATATATACGGCAATACAGGGGCGTGTCGCGAACCATAGAAGCAGTGGGAGCGCTAAAACAAGAGGGAATAAGAAACGGGCGCTGCAAAGCGCCCGTCCTTCGCTTTTCATCATAGCATCATTGCCCGTCCAATTATTTTTTGAAGAACTTTTCCGCGCCGCCGTTCATTTTAACGGACATGCCGTTCATCGCGCTTTCCTTCGTAATCAGCTTTCCTACGGAGTGAGCAGCTTGCAGACGGTCAAGGTTCGTAAATAGTGCTTTAGCAACTTCGCCGCCAAGTGAGTCGTCCATCTTATCCGTGGTAACGAGCATGGCCATCACCGAGACGGCGGAAACATCCTGGTCGAAGCCGGCGTAAGTACCTGCAGGAATCTTCGTCTTTGTGTAGAACGGATATTTCGTAATCAGCGCCTCCGCTTTGTCGGGCTCTACCGGAATCAGACGTACTTTGCGTTGGGATGCGATATCTTGGATTGCCGCCGTCGGATAACCTGCCGTGACAAAAGCTACGTCTACGTTACCGTCCTTAAGCGCGCTTGCCGCTTCGCCGAAAGAGAGGTATTGCACAGTGATATCGGCATAAGTCACGCCATAGGCTTCCATGATTTGGCGAGCATTTGCTTCGGTACCGCTGCCTGCCGCGCCGACGGCTACACGCCGTCCACGGAAGTCGGCCACAGTCTCGATGCCGCTGTCCTGAAGCGTCACGATCTGGCAGGTTTCAGGATAAAGTGTCGCAATACCGCGCAGATTGTCTATCTTTTTATCCTTGAACATTTCTGTTCCGTTCGATGCGTAATAGGTGAGGTCGTTCTGAACGATGGCCAAATCGACAGAACCGTCCTTCAACATATTGATGTTTGCCACAGAGGCGCCAGTGGACTGTGCGCTGGCATTCATACCGGGAATCGCTTTGTTCAGGATTTCGGCCATAGCACCGCCAATCGGGTAGTAGGTACCGGCCGTGCCGCCTGTGGCAATATTGATAAACTTTTTGCTTTCGCTCTTTTTCTCGCCGCCGCCTCCGCCGCAACCGACCAGTGCCATCGTTACGAAAGCGAAAAGCGTGCAAATCAGAGCAATCTTTCCGAAGCCCTTCTTTTTCATGATGATTCCTCCCAACAAATCAAATTCTTCAAATAACAAAGTAATTATATCATAACAATAATAAAAAGTGAATAGGAAGTATATCAAAAACGCTATGGAAGGAAAAATATCCTCCATAGCGTTTTGGCAAATAATAATGATGCAGTAAATGCTTTGTCACCAACCGCTCGACGATCCGCCGCCGCCGGAGCTTCCGCCGCCAAAGCCGCCACCACCACCGCCGCCGCTGAAGCCGCCGCCTCCACCGGAAAATCCACCGCCACCAGAACCACCGCCGCCGGGGAATTTGTCTGTCAGGTCGATGAAGCCGGAGGTCAAAAGGTACAGCAGAAACGCGAACAGCATCCAGACCAGAGCAAACATTTGCCATAGGCACCAAAGCAGAGCGCCAATCAGCAAAAGGCCAATAGAGATACCGAGCAAAATTTCGGGCCATGTCCATTCTTCATCTTCGTCATCCGACGGGGAAGATGACGTCTTTGTCGGAGCAGCTGCCGAATCAACACTTTCAGGTACGACCATGTTTTCCGCTTCGTAGGCTTTTTTCGTCAGCTTTCCGTAAGCAGAAACAATTGCGGATGAATATTTCCCTCCGCGGAAGTCCGATTTCATGCCGTCGAGAACGCTGCCCGCGTAGCCGTCGGTGATGGAGCCTTCTAATCCGTAGCCAACTTCGATGCGAAACTTTCGGTCTTCCTTCGCAATCAGCAACAGCACGCCGTTGTTTTTCTTCTTGTCGCCGATGCCCCATTTGCGGAACAATTTGTTGGCGTAGTCCTCGATGGATTCCGGACCGAGGGTGCTTATTGTCACGACGACGACCTGTGCCCTCGTTTTTTGATCAAGTTCTCTGCCCATCGCGAGGATTTTTTGCCGATCCTCGGCTTCCACCATGCCTGCATCGTCCACGAGGTAAATGTCCTGCGTAGGTGGGGGCAGCACCGCCATTTCCGCGAAGCAGGGAACTTGAAAAAACAGCGTAAGCAGCATAATCCAAAGACTGATCAGTCTTTTAACTCCACTTTCCACTCTCCACACTCCACTCTTTTTTACCAACCGCTCGAGGAGCCGCCACCGCCGGAGCTGCCTCCGCCGAAACCGCCGCCCGAAGAACTGCCTTTTCCATAAAATAATCCTTTTAATAGTCCTTTCCAACCATTGGTGAATACGTCTCTCCATGGACCGAAGAAGCTGCCGCCGACCAAATCGTCCCGCCAATCGACAAAGCCGGAGGTAAGGAGGTACAGGCTCCACCAAAGCACGAGGAGAATCAGGTTAGCAAACGTGCAGGCGATTACTCTGAACAAGATAAAAAGGAGGACAATCCCTGCGATAACGACAAGGTATGCCAGAATCTCCAGCAACGTGTCTTCCATAGGTTAAAATTCCACTTTTGGCACAGTGTGGGCAGATTCCTCCGCCGCAAACTGTTTCATCGGCGTATAGCCCAGCATCCCCGCAAAGAGATTGCCGGGGAAGGTCTCGATCTTCACATTGTATCGCTTGATGGCTTCATTGTAATCTCGCCTGGCCACGGAAATTCGGTTCTCCGTGCCGGCGAT
>CAMVIO010000059.1 GCA_947167555.1 uncultured Selenomonadales bacterium | reverse complement strand
GTTCGGCGTGATGACTTCCGCCAGGGGGAACAGCTTTTCTGCCAGAGCGTTCGCGGCGTCCTCCGCCAGGAGCCGTGCGCCGCTGGTCGCCACGATGACCGGGTCGACGACGATATGTGCCGCGCCGTGTGCGAGGAGCCGCTCCGCGATTGTCTGTATCAATTCCGAGGAAGCGACCATGCCGACTTTAACCGCGTCCGGGCGGATGTCGGCAAAGACCGCGTCGATTTCCTCGGCGAGAAATTCCGGCGGGACTTCGTGGATGCCCGTGACGCCCATCGTATTCTGCGCGGTCAACGCCGTGACGGCGCTCATACCGAAAACCCCGTTCGCAAGCGCTGTCTTGAGATCGGCCTGGATGCCCGCGCCGCCGGAGGAGTCGCTCCCCGCGATGGAAAGGACCGAAGGCAGCCGCATATAGATTCCCCGCTTTCTCTTTATCCTATTCTTTCACTATACCATATTCCATTCCCATCGGAAATACTTTGGCGCAAAAAAACAGCTCCCACATTTTTTGTGGGAGCTGTTTTTACAGTGAATCAGGGAAGACCGGGGAATGAATTCACATATTGTATCTTGATGTCGGGGAAAGCGTTGACGAACTGGATCGTGAAGTCGGGAAACGCTTCGACGAACTGCCATTGTCCGATCTTGTCGGGGAATGCTTCGACGACTTGTACTTTCAGGTCGGGGAAGGAATTGACGATCTGCACCTTGATGTCGGGGAACGCGTCGACGACTTTGACCTTGCCGGCGAGGCGGATGCCCTTGTAGTAGCCGTCGGAATTGATTTTTGACGCGGCGGACGCCGAGGAAACGAGCAGCGCCAGCATCAGGCAAAGCAACAGACAAATCTTCTTTTTCATGAGAATACACTTCCTTTCTTATCTCCACGGGTCCTGCGACGCGGGGACGCGGATGCCGGGGAGCAGCCCGACGTGGTTCCAGAGGAACCATTCGCCCGTCGAGGGCTTTTTGCGGAGCGTGATCGGGCGCGGGCTGTCCGCGCCGCCGCTTCGGATGTAAAGGGTGGCATAGTTTTCCTGGTCGTAGCTGTGAACGCTGTCCGCGACGGTGACGCTGTACGGCTGGAGCGGCGTGTAGTTGTTGTCGGGCGTCGCGCCGTTGAAATGGGAACGCGCCACATAGTCACGATCCTTCAAAAGCTGGTCCTTCAAGAGCTGGATTTCCTGCGGCGACAGCGGACGCGGCCCGCGCAACACGTTCAGCATGGCGATGCCCGTCTCCTGGTCCTCGGTGAAGCGGACGAGCGCGGCGACGGTCAGCGCGGCGGTCTCCTCCGGCGTCTGGCACGGCGCGACTTCCGCCGCCGTCTGCGGCAGCGCGTCGAACTCCACGCGTATCCAATGCTCCGAGGATTCCAGCTTCATCGCGGCTTCGGCTATCGGCGAAAAGCTCGGCGCGGCAACGCCGAGGCAGGCCGCGAACGCGAGCGCGATTCCAAATGCCTTTTTATGCTTCATTATCATACCTCCCCGCTTACAGTGTCTTGAAAATGTCATGGATGATCCACAAAACTTTCTTTTCGTCGATGGTCTTGATGATGCGCGCCTTCTGCGTGCCTTCGGGCTGTACCCGGATATAGGCGAGAGTCTGTCCGTAGGACGGCGAATAGACGTCGTTGACGTCGATGGGCATCGTGACTTCCTCCAGGATCACCGACGGATCGACAATCAGCGCGGCGGCCAGCACGTCCCAGATGAAGGTCGGCCCGCTGATGTTCTCCAGCCGCTCCGCGAGGTAATGGCGCGCCATCATCTTATTGAATTCGGGCTTCTTGATGATATGCTTGAAGCCGAAAAAGTCTTCTTTTGTCAGCCGCATTTTCTCGCAGGCGTCCAGCGGCACGATGATTTGCTCTTTCCAGGGCGCGCGCATGACCTTCTTCGCTGATTCCGGGTCAATCCAGACGTTGAATTCCGCCGCCGGGGTCACGTTGCCCTGCTGGAAGAATGCGCCGCTCATGTAGACGATGCGTTTCGCCATCGGCGCAATCTCCGGCGCCTTTTCAAGGGCTTTCGCGAGATTCGTGCAGGGACCGATGGCCATGATCGTTACTTCGTCCGGATGCTCCTTGATGGTGCGGATGATCATATCCTCCGCCGCTTCCTCCACCGGGCCGAATGTCGGCGTGCTGTCGCCGTAATGGGAATGGTATGCGGTCAGCCAGTCCTGCGGGCGGGCGTAGCCGACGGCTCCCATATGAGCGTCGTGGCCGCGTCCGAAGGTTTTCGTTTCTTCGTCGATCTTATTGAAACGCGCAATAGTCTCGGGGCGCGGCTCGCCCATTGCCACGGGAATGTTCGTGACGCCCATGCCTTCAAGCTGGCGGATGGTGAATGCGACGCCGTCCTCGGCCCAAGTATTGCCGGTCACGACGGTCACGCCCAAAAGCTCCGTTTCCACGGAACGCTCCAGTATCATCATCGCGACGCCGTCGTCGAACATTTCGACCATATCCGCGTCGAGCAATACCATTTCCTTCGCTTCGGCGCTCGGCGCGGCAAAGGAAAAAGTCATCGCAGCGGCAAGACAGCAAGCCGCACGGCAATATGATTTCCATTTTTTTAGTAAATTTTTCACTGGACACGCCCCCTGATATATTGTAAAGTAAATTCACAATATTATATTATCCCAAGCAGCAAAAAAAGAAAATAGGCATTAGGTATTTAATGGAAATTATGTGGGACATGGAATCGAGGGATACGATATGAAAGCGTGGATTATTGGCGTTCTGGCAAGCATCCTTTTGGGAGTGGCGGCCGGGGCGCCTGTTTGTTTTGCGGCGGACGCGGATGTGGAGGAGGACGGCGGCACGCGGGGCAATTCGGTGCGGCATACGTCGCCCGTGGTGATTTCCTCGACCGAGATTTCTTCGTTCCGGCTGCGCTTCCAGTTCAGCGTCGATTATGACGAGCCTGCGCTGCGGGAGCGTTACCCGTGGGGCTGGTACGATTTCCGGTTGGAGAGGACCGGGGACAGCGCGCTCTGTCATTTGGAATACTGGCGGGACGGTGGACAAAGCCGCAAAGCGGATTTTCCCGTAAAGGGCGATGCGCTGGCACGGCTGGATGCGCTGCTGAAGGAGCATGACGTGGCGCAGATTGACGGCCATTCTCTCTGGAACTCGGCGCTGGGCGACGACATGTCTCTTGAAGTGTGTTACGTCAGCGGCGAAAGGATTTGCGCCGACGGGCGGGGCGGCGACGTGAAGCCCGACGCCAGATATTATCGGGAGGAATGGTTCATTGACTTTTTCCGCGCCTTGGGGCGGGAATATGGGAAGGACGTATGGGAGGGAATTGCATGAAGCTCACGAAAAAAGCTGCAGGGCTGTTGGCAGCGGCGGCATTGTTCGGCACGCCGTTTTTTCCCGCAACCTGCAGCTCGACTTTGCAGACGGCGGAGGCGGCCTTTGCCCCGAATACGGCGGATCAGACCCCGTATGAGAAAGACATCGAGATCGATCCCTACGGGCAGTCCTATTTACGCGCGCTGCCGGGGATATTGCGGGTGCGGCGGGAAACGATGGAAGCCACCGGAAAGAAAATGCCGTGGTCGGGCTTTGGCGCATTCACCAATCCCGGCGAGGCCGGCAACGTTTTCGGTGCGCTGAATCGGGACGCCATGGAAGAGCAGGAAGAGGCGTTGTCGGGAAAAAGCATGCCGATTTATCGGAGCAAATTCGTACAGCGCATGGATACTTCCGTCGTCAGCTTCCTGGAATCCAATGCCGCTTATCAGGGCGGTCATCGCGGACGATATGGCGTCTCCGGACGAAATTTTGATACCCGATGGAGCAAGGAATTGACATTGGACGATATGTTCACCGATACGGCGGTCTTGCCGGGACTCATTGCCGAACGCCTTCGCAGCGACTATCCGGGCGTAGCTTTCCGTGATGCATTGGAAGACTATCTTTCGGAAAAGGCGGGAGAAGGTCATCTGCAATGGACGCTTTTCGCCCGCGGCGCGACGTTCTATTTTACGCCCCATGATATCGTTGTCGGGGCGGACAGATACGATGCGGGGCAGATGATCTACACGGCGACCATCTTTTTCCACGAGGCGCCGGAGCTTTTCGACGAGGAATACAGAATGGGGGCCCCCGCTTGGAGCTTTGAATTGGAGCCCTTCATGCCGGTTCGCGTGCCGCTGGGGGATGGGGCGACGGCGATGCTGACTGTGGGCGGGCAGAAGATTCGCCTCGGAGATTTTGAGCTCGTCGAGGAAGAGCCGCTTCGCTATCAGCGTTGGACCTTCGTCAGCCTGATGGATGGGCGGCGATATCTCTATGCGGACGTTGCGCCCTATGCCAGGGGGGAGACCCTGCCCCATGAGCTTCGCGTCTATCGGCTCTCGTCTGACGGCGTCGAGCGGCTGCCCGGTTCGCGTCCGCTGACGATGCTGGCCTCGATCGAGGATGAGGACGACCGGTTGATCCTCCCGATGATTTCGCCGGGGAATTTCTGCCTCTGCGATGCGCCGACGCCCGGAGAGGAGCCGACCGATCACTACCGCTGGCTGATGAACCGGGATATCGGTTCCGCCAATATCAATGAAATCATTGAAGAAGAAAAAAAGCACGTCCATTACCATGTGGGGCCGGACGGCTGGCCCGAGGAAGGCGCGATGCGGGGGTATTGAATCAGTATGCTTTGTTCTTAAAGAGAGGAGAAATGATTCATGAAAATCAGATTGACGGCAGTGGGACTGCTGATGGGGCTTTTGTTGGCGATAGGAATGCCGCTCGCGTCGGCGGATTCGTCGGTGGAGCCCGTCGGGCAAAGCACGTTCCTTTATCTGGACAAGAATGAAGTCTGGTTGACGGAGGATGTGAAGGCTGTCAACATGAAGGACGGCACGATTTTCCTAATGGACAAAGACGGTAACCGGAAGATGGCCATGAAGAATATCGACGCCGCACAGGGCGGCGTAGGTTTCTATGTGCGGGAGCTTCGTGTTTTGGGGGAATCTAAACGATTCTGGGAAATATTTGCCACCGTGGGCGCTCATGACAAGAACTGCGGCTATTGGCTGATTTCCGAGGAGAACGGAAAATGGAAGTTTGAACTGATGGTTGAAGACTTGATTGCCGTCGGTTACAAGCCGTTGGAATGGCATCTTTTGTCCTCAAAAATTGAAAACGGCCAATACATCATGGAAAGCGCCATTGAATATATGCCGGAGGGCGCCCAATTCGGCTATGAGATGAAGATACTGACGGATTGGAATGCGGAGCTGATTTGGTCCGAAAAGACGAGGTCGTTCCTGCTCCAGCAGTTGCCGCTGGGATAAAAAGAGGAGAAAAGAGTAGGGCTTTTGTCTTTTTCAATGCAAAGATGAAACTTTTCGGCAGGAAATTTCGGTGAAACAGAGAAAATAGTAATGATTGATATCTTCACGACGCATGGAATCGGGGGATGCGGAATGAAAGCGTGGGTGATTGGTCTTTTGGCAGTCGTTCTCGTGGGATTGGGCGCCCGCACATTGCTTTGCAGCGCGGAAGAACCGGCGCTTGTGGCCTGCTCCTATGATTCAGCCGGCAGCAAGCCCGGCGGCCATCTCTATATGAAGCTTTCCCAAGAAGAGGACGGGACGGTGCAGGTAACGCTGGACGCGCAGAATGATTGGCGAGCCCCGAAAATCCAACGCACTGTCGAGGTACCGAAGGAAAAGCTCGACGAGCTTGCCACGATGTTCAGCCGCAAAGATCTTTTGCGGTGGGCGAAATCGCCGAAAAGCAAAGAGGACGTCCGCGACGCGGACACTGTCCGTGTAACGTTTCGCTACGCGGACAAGAGCGAAGCGGATTTTTTCGACAACCAGGATCTGCCGAAGGAGGCAGTCGACGCCATGAGGAAGCTGCATACGTTCCTGAGGGAGTTCTTCCCGGACGTGCAGATCAAAAAACGCCCCTCAAGGTTTTTTTGTCATTGATTTCTGATCGGGGTTTCCTCGATTTTGAAAAAGGAAACGTCGAATAAGTCCATCGACAGATGCGCGAATTGACTTATTCGTCATATCCTAATCATCCGATAAGGAGGCAATTTTATGGCTGACACTTCTGTAAGCTACAAATGTCCGCATTGCGACGCGCCGCTTTCGTTCCAGCCCGGAAACGACAAAGTGACGTGCGAATACTGCGGCACGGAGCTGGAGATCAGCGCCGTTGAAGATCTTTTCCAAAAGAAGCAGGAAATGGCGGCAAAAGCCCAGGAGGCCCAGGAGGCCAAGTGGGACACCGAGGCCGCGGGCGGTGAATGGAGCGAGGACGAAATGGCCGCGATGCGGACCTTTACCTGCTCGTCCTGCGGCGCGGAAATCGTCGCCGATGAGAACACGATGGCGACAGAGTGCTGCTATTGCGGCAACCCGACCATGCTGCCGAATCGCTTCAGCGGCATGCTGAAGCCCGACTTCGTGATCCCGTTCAAGAAGACGAAGCAGGACGCGGTAGCGGCGCTGAAAGAATTCTACAAAGGGAAACGGCTGCTGCCGAACGCGTTCACCGCGAACAACCGCGTCGAGGACATCCAGCCGATGTACGTCCCGTTCTGGCTGTTCGATTCCAGCGTCGAGGCCCACGCGGAGTTCCGCGCTGAGAGCGTCAACGTGATCAATACCTCCGATGAGACGATCACTGAGACCAGCGTCTACAGCTGCACCCGCAGCGGCACCATGAGCTTCGAGAAGATTCCCGTGGACGGCAGCTCGAAGATGGACAACGACTATATGGAGAGTATCGAGCCGTTCGATTACAGCGAACTGGTGCCGTTCAGCGCGGCCTATTTCACCGGCTATCTGGCGGACAAGTACGACGAGGACGCCGAGATGTCGGTGCCGCGCGCGGACAAGCGAGTCGAAGCCAGCGCCATCGAGGTCCTGCAGGACACCGTCGAGGGCTACGACAACTGCTCGACGGAATCCTCCGCCGTCATCAAGGAGGGCGGCAACGTCTCCTACGCGATGGTGCCGGTCTGGATCCTGACGACCCGCTATAACGGTCAGCCGTACACTTTCATGATGAACGGCCAGACCGGAAAATTCGTCGGCAGCCTGCCCTACGACAAGCAGAAGGCGATGATGTACTTCGCGGGATCGGCTGCCATTGTGATGTTCATTACCTATTTCATAGCGAAACTGTTTGTTTGAGGGAGGTGTGACGAAATGAAAAGAATCCAATCGGTTTTGACGATATTCTTCGCGCTGTTCGTCGCACTGGCGGCGTTCAGCTTCCGCGCGGAAGCTGCGGGGGCGGTTTTCGACAACGCAAAGGTACTTTCGACAGCGGAAGTCCAAAAGCTGAATGAGGAAATCCAGCGCATCGAGAAAACACACAACGTCCGCATCGGCATCGTGGTTCAGCCGTCCATGCAGGGAAGACCTATCGGGCAGGTGGCCAATGCGCTGCTTGACCAGGGGTTCAGGGGTGCGCCGAATGGAGGCATCGTGCTTCTGGTCTCGGTGGATCCGAAAAAGCGGGAATACTATATGTCCACGGACAACGCCATGCGCGCCAAGATTACCGATGACGTGGGAATCAAGTATATCCAGAGCGAGATGGTTCCGAAACTCAAGGACAACAAGTATGGCGAAGCGTTCCTGAAATACACGGCGGCTATCGAAACTTCGCTGGATTATTACGCGAAGGAAGGCAAGCCTTACGATCCGTCGGCAGGATTCAGCATTCTTGCGGCGATTATCGCGCTGGCTCTCGGCGGCCTCGGCGGATACGGCGTGCGGGAGGTGCTGATCAGCAGCATGAGCAACGTGACGCCTGCGGCGCGCGCCAGTGAGTATTTGGTGGATGGCAGCTTCGACTTGGCGGAGAGCGACGACCGTTTCCTGTTCATGAACGTTACGCGCACGAAGAAGTCGAAGAGCTCCGGCGGCAGCAGCGCAAGGGACGAGAGCCACGGCGGCGGCGGCGGATCGTTCTAGAAGAGTGAAGTTTGGAGAGTGGAGAGAAGGTGTACATTTTCTTCACTCTCTATTTTTAATAAGGAGGAAGTGTTTATGAAGAATAAAAAAGCGTTTGGCCTGGCGTTGGCCTTCGCGTGCTCCGCGATTCTTTCCCCGTTGGGCGTCGCGCAGGCGGGCGAGGAACCGGCGGAGGTTTCCGAGGACTACGAGCCGACGGAAGGCGCGCCCCTCGGGTCGATAGCTGTCGATCCCGCGCTGCGATCCTTCGGCCTTTACAAAAAAGTCCAGCAGTATGAGGCGATAGGCGAGGGGAAAGTCGTGCTCCGCCAGTCATGGCCGGAGCTGTATCTGGCCGACGGCGACGGACGTTCGATGCTCGGCTCGAAGAATTTCCCGAAGCTGGCGGCGGCGCTGGAGTCCTATAACAACAGCGTTCGTGCGGAAGCGCTCCGTTTGCAGGGCCAGATGCGCGAGGAGGCGCTGAAGGACTACTCGGAACGCAAGAAGAACGGCTATGGTGATTCTTTCAACGGTTACGCCTACGAAAATGATTTGATCATAAAGCGGGCCGACGCGCTCGTCCTGTCGTTCCTCGACTCGACCTATACATACACCGGCGGCGCCCACGGCGGGCAGATGTACAAGGGCGTGAATTTCGACGCCTCGACTGGCGAAAGGCTGTCCCTGTATCAGGTGTTCCCCGACGGCGAACAGCTCGTTGAGGTTCTCATTGCAAAGCTCTACGAGGAAAACAGGCAGGGAACGTTCTTCGACAGCATGGAGGCCACCGTCGCGGACCAGGTGATTCACGACAAGGTTTCCTGGGTCATCGAGCCGCGCGGCGTGACGTTCTACTTCAATCAGTACGAAATCGCGGCCTATGCCTCGGGGACGATTACGACGACCATCGGTTTCGACGAGCGGCCGGGAATGTTCAATCCCAAATACAATCTCGGGCCCGCCTCCTACTGCGAGGAATTGACGACGTTCCCCGCAGACAACGTATGCCTTTATGACGACGGCTCGGGGAAACTTGATACGCTGATGGCGTTTGCCGACGGCGGTTCGTTGAATATCGTGCTGAACGGCAAGGTCGTCTGCAAAAAGGATTTCGTCGGCAATAACCAAATCCGGCCTGTTTTCGTGCACACGGGCGGCAACAAGAATTTCCTCTATGTGGACTACGGCTTTGCCAGCCCGCAAATGGGCGTGGGGCGCCAAATGGACGTATTCGAGCTCGATTCGGGCAAGGCCGTTTTCAAGGGCACGTTCCCCTATTCCTTCCAGCGCACCATCGACCTTCTCAACACGGGTGAAAGCTGGATCGGCCAATGGATTATGACCGATCCCTATGAATTCAACATCGACGAGACGCATTTCTCGACAAACGGCCAATCCAAGACCCATACGGTACAAATTGGCGAGGAAGGCATCCCGACCTTCGGCTGATTTTCGCGTAAAAAAGCTCCCTTCGACGCCGGATTGACGTTGAAGGGAGTTTTTCGTGCTTGTCATAAGGGTTTAACGGAAACGATCACCTTGCAATTCGGATAATAGGTTATTTCCATCGGCGTTCCCGCTTTTGCTGACGTCACCGCCCACAGCGTTTCCTGCTCGTCGAAGGATTTTGTGACGGGCATCGGGATTTCGAGTTCCTCCC
>CAMVIO010000058.1 GCA_947167555.1 uncultured Selenomonadales bacterium | reverse complement strand
TGGACGCCAAGGCCAGCGGCACGGTCTCGAACGGCGTCATCAGCGCCCCGATCCGCGGCACCGACCCCACCGGCGGCTCCGTGCGCATGGAGCTCGGCGCGACCATGCAGCCGGAAAACAGCCCCTGGAGCCTCGATTTGAACCTGGCGGGCTTCGCAGGGAAAAAGCAGGGAATCAGCGGCGGTGTAAGCGTATCGTTCATGTTCTGATTCACCCACACAATATCCACGAAAAGGAAGTATGGCCAATGAAAAACCGCAATGATTCCTATCCCCTAAGGGGAGTAAGCAGGAAAGTGCAAGCCGCGCTAGCACTGGCCGTCTCGCTGTGGATAGCGAACGGTGCGTTTTGGGCGCCGGGCGTCGCGTCGGCGGAAGTCACGATTACAAGCACGGCAGATGCGGAAGCCAGGGTAGGAACGGACGTGAACAGAGGAGCGTTAGGCAATCCTCTATACTACCCCAAAAACGGCAGCGAGATGAAAATTGCGGGCGGCGATTGCAAAGCCGCGCATTTTGCCGCCGGTTTCCAGGAAGGTTACGTTGAGGTGTCCGGCTGCACCCTTACGGTAGACAGCGGTACTTTTAACGGCACTTTGGCCGGCGGCTGGATCCATAACCTTCTCGCATCGGGCACAGTTATGTGTAAAGGTAACACCGTCTATTTCAACGGCGGTTCGGATGCGCTGCTGATTTACGGCGGCTACGTGGATAACGGCGTCGTGTGGGACAATACCGTGGTCATGTCCGGCGGCACAACCAACGGTATTACCGGCGGCAGCACAATGTACGGCACAGCCATCGGCAACACGGTCACGATTTCCGGCGGCACGGTCAACGCCCTTTATAGCGTTTCGGGCGGTTATAGCGAGGACGGCGCGGTCATCGGCAACACAGTCACAATTTCCGGCGGCACGGTCAACTACGTTTATGGCGGTCGTAGCGTGAACGACACGGCTACCGGCAACACAGTCACAATTTCCGGCGGCACGGTCAACCGCGTTCGCGGCGGATATAGCAAGAAAGGCATGGCTACCGGCAACACGGTCACGATTTCCGGCGGCACGGCCAACGACGTTCGTGGCGGTTATAGCGAGAAAAGCGCAGCTACCGGCAATACGGTCACGATAATCGGCGGCGCGACGGTCAACGGCGATGTATACAGCGGCTATTCGGACACCGGCACGACTACGAACAATATAATCCGGCTAATCAATGCTACTGTGCAAAGCGACGTTTACGGCGGCAATAAGGGGAGCGACGGCAATACGCTGAACCTTTTGGGATCGAACACGGTGCACGCTGTGAAAAACTTCGAGGCCATCAACATCACGGGTGCGACATGGGGCACCCCCGTACTGACGATGTCGGGCCCGGGCCTGAAAGACAACTCGGACGGCAGCAAAGCAGTCTTACGCACAGTGACCTTTTTCCGGCCCGAGTCTGTTATATCGGGAAAGACTACGCCACTGATCACCGCTACCGCCAGCATGTCCATGGAGTTTACCGAAGACACGACACAAACCTACGCCCTCCACCCTGTCGCGGGCGTAACGATAGACGCCGCATTGCAAGGCCGCCTCGCGTTCACGGACGGAAAAAAAGTCTTGAACTATACCGCCATAGCCAATAGCGCAACAAAGCTAACCTTTAACAAAGTGGGTTGGAAAAATGAGGGCGCGCTGCTCGACCACAGTGCCAGTCTGGCAAATCTCTCCTTCAATGGCGCGGAGGTGGACACCTCGAACATCTGGTTCACCTCAGGCAAGTACATCGCAGGCAACAGGAAAATGACGCTGGTGAAGGATTTCGGCGAAACGGTAGGCACGGTCACTGGCACGAAATTCAAAGCCGGAACGACTCTTGAAGGCACAGGCAAAGCGTCCTTAGTCGGGAACGATCTGGTTTTCGAGGTGGGTACGAAACCGGACGGAACGCCCGACATCAAACCGCAGGAGCAGACGCACAACTCGCTGATGGGCGCGGGCGCGGGCATGGCGACGCTTTCCGTCGGCAACGACTTCATCGGCGATGCGACCGACGGCCTCGGTCTCGCGTCGAACGTCGGCACGGACGGTGTCTCGTGCTATGCGAACTTCGGCGGCGGCGCGATGCGGCAGGAAACGGGCAGCCATATCGACGTCAAGACATGGAACGCGATACTCGCCCTCGGACGGGAAAATAAAAAAGAACGCGGCACGATGAAATACGGCGCGTTCTTTGAATACGGTACGGGCAACTATACGACCTACAACGGTGATCTGCGCGGCGACGGCTCGACCCGCTACACGGGCGGCGGCCTCCTCGCGAAATGGACCGCGAAGGGCGGCGCGTATGTCGAAGGCAGCTTCCGGGCGGGCAGTGTCCACGGGGAAACGAAGAGCATAATGCTCGACGAGAACGACGACCCGTACAACTGCGACGTAGACGCGCCATATTTGGGCGCGCACCTCGGCGTCGGCAAAGAAATCGCATTGAAAAACGGCGACACCGTCGACGTCTACGGCAAATATTTCATGAACCGCAGGAACAGCACCAGCTTTGACATGGGCGGCCACTATGAGCTGGACGCGCTGACGAGCCAGATCCTCCGCGTCGGCGCACGGTACACGATGAAGCGGGAGAACTGGGACTTCTACGGCGGCCTCGCCTATGAGCACGAGTTCGACGGGAAGGCCAGCGGTACGGCGGACGGCTATGCGATCCGAGGCACCGACCCGACAGGCGGCAGCGCAAGGCTGGAGCTCGGCGCGACCATGCAGGCCGATGAAAAGAGCCCATGGAGCCTCGACCTGAACCTCGCGGGCTTCGTGGGGAAAAAGCGCGGCATCAGTGGCGGTGTAAGCGTGTCGTTCATGTTCTGAACTCCCTCCGTCAGCCCTTCGGGCTGCCCGTGGCAGTCCACTGGACTGTCACGCCCTCGAAGAGGGAGGCAATATAAGACCCCCTCAGGGAGGGGGAGAGTATGACAGACGCGAATCCGTAAAATTATAAGAAAGGACTATTGAATTTCATGAAACAGGCAAGAAAACAATCCCTCGGTAAGAAACTGGCGGCGGCGGTTTCCGTCGTCAATCTGCTGAACATGGCCGCGCCGATCGCGCTGCCCTATGTCAACGTGGCGAGGAACGTCCGCACCGACGGCGGGCAGGCCGAGCGCCTCTCCGATGTCCTCACCCGTTCGCTTTACGGCACGGCACAGGCGTACATAACGCCTGTGGATTCTGATCATCCGAGCAATAACGAAACCGTATCCAGCGGCACGCAGACCGTTGAAGAAGGCGGCGTGGCCTCCGGCACCACCGTCAACAACGTTGGCACGCAGATCGTCAACGGCGGCGAGACGGAAAATGTCTCGGTCTCCAACGGCGGCACGCAGACCGTCCAATCCAGCGGCACGGCAAAGTTTACGACCGTCAAGAGCGGCGGCGTGCAGGAAATCATCGCCGGCGGCACGGCGCTCAATACGACCGTCAAGAGCGGCGGCACGCTGAACGCTTCTTTCGGCGGTGCGAATGTCTTGGGCGGCAGCCAGATCGTCGTCGAGGGCGGCGGCCTCGTCAGCGGCGGCACGCTTATGACCGTCAGCGGCGACAAGGCGGCGATGACCGTCGCCAACGGCGGCATGACGATTTCGTCGCAGGTTGGCGCGGGGGCGACCCAGACCGTATCGTCGGGCGGCACGGTGCTGGATACGACCGTATCGCCGGGCGGCATCCAGACCATCAAAGCAGGCGGCATCATCGGAGGGGAAAATACAGTCTACGGCACGGTGTCGGGCGGCACGCTGAAACGGGTCTCGGTCTACAACGTGAAAGACGAAACGTGGACACTTCGCGACGGCACGCAGAACATCGAAGAGGGCGGCATGGCCATCGGCGTCACCGTCGTTGACGATTATGTCACCCAGCTGGTTGGCGGGAATAACGCGGTCGCGTCGGGCACCGTCGTCATGTCGGGCGGCGCGCAATTTGTCGATAAGGGCGGCGTAGCCAACGGCACAATCGTGAATGCGGGCGGCACGCAGAACATCGGCGAAGGCGGCACGGCAAACCATACCACTGTCAACAGCGGCGGCGCCCAGACCGTCGCACAGGGCGGCACGGCCAACGATACCATCGTCAACGCGGGCGGCACCCAGAATTTCGGCTTCGTCGGTACCGTCACAAACCCGGATACAGGCAAGGAAGAAACTATAATTTTAGCGGGCGGCGTAGCCAACCGCACCATCGTGAACGAGGGCGGCGTCCAGAACATCGGATTTGTCACCGACGACGGCATAGTTGCTCCGGGCGGCGTAGCCAACGGTACAATCGTGAATGCGGGCGGCACGCAGAACATCGGCGAAGGCGGCACGGCAAATGGCACCACTGTTTCCAGCGGCGGCGTCCAGACCGTCGCGTCGGGCGGCACGGCAAACGCCACGACCGTTTCCTCCGGCGGCGTCCAGAAAGTCAAGGGCCACGGCGTCGTCTCTGGCGGCACCATCGAGGAAGGCGCAACACAGACCGTTGAGAAATACGGAACGGTCAAAGACGTCGCCGTCTACGGCACGCAGACCGTCGAAGAAGGCGGCGTCGTTTCCGGCGGCACGATTTACAATACCCAGACCGTCGGAAAAGGCAGCACGGCGGATCACATGACCATCGTCGACGGCGGCAGGCAGAACATCGGCGAAGGCGGCACGGCGACATATACGACGCTGAACGGTGGTACGCAGGTCCTGATGAAAGGCACGGCGGACAAACCGGGCGGCGTCAGCGAACATATCACATTGAACGATGGCACGCTGGAGGTGGGCGACTACGCATGGGCGCAGATTGACACGGCAAACGGCGGCACGCTGAAGCTCCTGGAGAACGGCCTCGCCGCAGCCGACTTCGGCTCCCTCGACGCGGGCGCCGCCACCTCCTTCACCATCACGAGCGCCTACGCACAGGGCGACACCGTGCGGCTCGGCATTGTCGGGAAGAATACGGACGGCAAGGTCACCAATCATTCCGAGCCCGGCAAGACTCTCACGATCGGAACCATGGACGGCTACGCGAACTTCGTCGTCAACACCGATTTGAGGAACAACAAGAGCGACAAGATTGAGATTGGGACCTTGAAGAACACCGCGCAGCCGAACACCATCCAGATCGCCTACGACCCGGCCATAGCGAAGGGCGAGGAAGTCACCGGCGTAAACGTGACGGTGGCGACGGTGGCGAACGGCACGGAAAAGGCGGAGAACGGCGAACCGGCTTTCAAGGGCGCGAAGACGACCATAGATTTCATCGACTATACGCCGGAGCTCGAAATAAAGGACAACGGCAGATCATGGAACATCAAACGCCTGACCAAGAGCGCCAACGAAGCCACCCACCATACGGTCATGGGCATGACGGCGGGCATGGCGGCGCTTTCTGCCGGAAACGATTTCATCGGCGCGGCGACGGAGGGACTTTCGCTGGCCACGAACACGGGGGCGGACGGCGTCTCGGCCTACGCACAGCTAGGCGGCGGCTCCGTCCGGCAGGAAACGGGCAGCCATGTGAATATGAACACATGGAACGCGATCCTGGCCCTCGGCCACGCCAACAAAAAAAAACGCTCCACCTTTGAATACGGCGCGCTCTTCGAGCACGGCAGCGGCAACTATACCACCCACGACGGAGACAATCGCGGCGACGGCAGCGTCCGCAACACCGGCGGCGGCGTGCTCGCGAAATGGACGGCGGCACACGGCTTCTATGTCGAGGGCAGCCTTCGGGCGGGCACAGTCCATGACGACGCCAGAAGTGTGCTTCGTGATGCTGGTGGGAACGCCTACGGCTACGATACGAACGCTGGCTACTGGGGCGCGCATCTCGGCGCAGGAAAGGAAATCCCGCTGGCAAACGGCAATACATTAGACGTCTACGGCAAATTCTTCTACAACCGCAGAAACGGCGTCAGCTTCACCGCCAACAAAAGCAATTTCGACCTCGACGCGGTGACCAGCGAGGTGCTCAGAGTAGGCGCAAGGTACACCATGAGACGGGAGCAATGGAACTTCTACGGTGGATTGGCCTACGAGCATGAGCTGGACGGAAAGGCCACGGGCACGGTCAATAACCTCACGATCCGAAGCGCGGACATCGGCGGCGGCAGCTTCCGCGGCGAACTCGGCGCGACCATGCAGCCGGGCGAGAACAGCCCCTGGAGTCTCGACCTAAACGTGACAGGCTTCGCAGGAAAAAAGCAAGGCGTCAGCGGCGGCGTCAGCGTGTCGTTCATGTTCTGACATATTTTTTATAAAAAGGAAGTGCCCCCATGAAAAAATCACGTAAGAACTCCCTCGAGAAGAAATTGGCGGCGGCAGCGTCCGTCGTCCAACTGCTGAACGGGCTGGCGCCGATTGTGCTGCCTTACGTCCATGTGGCGCAAGACGCATCCGACGTCGGCGGTCAGGCGGCACCCCTGTCGGACGTCACCCGCGCACTGTACGGCACTGCGCAGGCGACGAATTATACCGTGCCGGACAACGACGGCGCAACTTACGTGTCGATTGCCGGAATGGGAAACAACGAAATCATGTCGGTCAAGAGCGGCGGCACCGGCGAAATTACCACCATGAACGGAGGTGAACAGGATCTTCACGGCGTCGGCATCATCGGAACCATGAACGGCGGCAAGCAAACGGTCAACGGTGGCGGAAGCGGCACCGTTTCCACCATGAACGCCCCCTCCATCCAGTCTATTTGGCAGGGCGGCCGCGGCGTCATCACGACCATGAACGGCGGTTCCCAGTATATCGCCGGGAGCGACGGCACCATCGGCGTTATGAAGGACGGCACACAAACGGTCAACGGCGACGAGGCCCACGGCTCCATCGACGTCATGGATAACGGCTATCAGGAGATTTGGAACGGCGGCAGCGGCACCATCGGCGTCATGAACGGCGGCACCCAACGCATTTTCTACGCCGACGCCAACACTGGCTATGTCGGCGTCCTGCACGGCGGCGTCCAGATCATCGAGGAGGACGGCACCGGCTCCGTCGGCAGGATGGAGGGCGGTACCGTCAACGTAAAAGGCACGTTCAAGGGAAATCTGTTTGGATACGGCACGGTGGGGACGAATCTCTCCCTCGGCTCGGATCAAACCGTCACGGCCAGCGGCGGCATGCTGAACGTAAATGGAAGCCTGTCCGCCAACCAAGTCGCCGTCACGGGCGGCGGCAATCTTTCCGTGAACAACGACCTCAACGCCTCCACGATCTCGCTGAGCACGACGCCGACAAATACCAAGCCCCTCGTCTCGGCGGGCGGAAATATCACGGTGGACACCGTGGATTTCACCGGATTCAGTGCCAAGAGAGGAAACGTGACCCAATACAACGTTCTCCAGGCCGGAGGCTCCCTGTCGGATCTGACCGTCACGCGGAACGGGAACTCCCTGGCGGTCAAGGCGGGCAGCTCAGCCTCCAGCGGCGTCATGCGTGAAACGATGACGCCCGCGCAAAATCTGGTTCTCGGCTGCGACGCGATACACACTGTCTTCCACAACGGAAAGGCCCTCGGCTACAAGCTCCTGCCCACTTACACCGACGCAACCTTTACCGGCGCAATCCCATGGAAAACGGACAGCACTTATTTCGACGCTTCGGAGTATGCCTTTAACAACGCGGCGGCGATCGACCTCGCGAAGCTCGGCTTCACTTTCTCCGACGACGCGGCGACAACCCTCGCCGCCAATCAATCCATGAATCTGCTCTCGGGCCTGACCGGTACGCCGACCATCACGGCGGCGGCCCCAACTTCCTTCCCCATCTCCCTGCAGGGAATCAACACGACGCTTTCCGCCACGGCCACGGGCGCGGCCGCCGTCGCGGGCGGCGCCGTAACGTACACCCTGGACGGCGTAACGCTGGACAAAGTGAACGTCACGAACGTAACCGTCAGGACGGATACGGTGCCTGCGGGCTGGACAAAAAACGCGGCGGGCGTCTTCGTGGATACCGACAGCCTTAACGTCGCCCCCGATGACCTGCCGAGCCGGAGCACCATCCTGCGCGCGGACAGCGCCCTCTTCAGGGACAGCAATATCAGCGGCGCCTATAAATACACAGACAAAGCCACCTTCAACCATACGCGGAAGGGCGTCACCATCAGCGGCGCCTGGTCTCGGGGCCTTAGACCCTCGGACGACGGCAAGAGCCTCGTTTTCGTCAGCAGCGAGCTCAGGGCGGACGCCGTAACCTTCGGCCAAATGGAATGGGGAAACTACCGCAAACTGCCCGGCGTGCTGAAATGCGACTTCTCGAACGCCACGCTGGACGCCACGAACCTCTTTTTCACGAATCTCGATTCCAGGATCAACCCGGGCGACTGGTCATTTCTCTTGGATGGAGCGAACTATCTCCCAAGGAACGCCGACGTCAAAGGCGCCAGACATCGGCAGGATTTCGATACGAGAACGCGCAACGGCGCGGCTCTCTCCGCCACCCTTACGGGCGACATTTTCATTACAGAAGGCACCGTCGTCTATCAGGCGGACTCGATTACGCTGAACAGCGTATCCCTGTCGGACTGGAACGGCAAGGCGAGCAAAGTGCCTGACGGCTGGACAAAGAACAGGGCGGGTGTCATCGTCGACACCGACAACATGGATCCCAATCCCGAGGAGTTGGCGGGCTGCACCGTGAACATCCTGACGGGCGGCATAGGGCTTTTCACCGGCGCCGCCCTGACCGGATCGAACGTCTACACGGACAATGCAAGGGCTTTCAGCAACACCAGGAACGGGGTCACGCTCTCGGGCACATGGCCCCGGGGCGTGGACGTCGGCGCCGCCGGCAGGAGCCTCATCTTCCGCACCGGCAACGTGAACGTGGATGCCGTCGCACTGGGCGCGATCCCTTGGGAAAACGGCGCGTCCCTTCGCCCGAACGCCGGACTCGCCGCCATCAACTACGCCCAAGTCGCCGGCGTCGACACGAGCAACTTTTCCATCGCAAATCCCGAGAACGCGGGCGCCTATGAAACCGTCACCCTGCTGGCCGCCAACAATACGCTGAAGGACATGGCGGCGGAAACGAAAACCGCCGCGTACAGTTACAGCCCCGTTTCGGGCGTGACCGTCACCGGCGGCCTCACGGGCATTCTGCAGGCACAAGACGGCAACCTCACCTTCCGGTCCACAGCCAACCGCGCTTCGAACCTTTCCTTCCGGGGTGTGGACTGGACCGGCGAGACGCCCTTGATGACGCGCCCCGAAAAAATATCCTTCAACGGCGCGACAGTGGACACCTCGAAAATCACCTTCATGAACGTATCTTCTCTCAAGAAGGGCGACGCCACGATCCTATTCACTGACTTCGACGGGATACCGGGAACCATCGTCGGCGACAGGTACAAGATCGGCACCGCTTTCGAGGGCGACGGCAAAGCCTCCCGGTCCGGCAGCCGCCTGATCTTCACCGTGGAATCCGCCCCCGAAGCGGCGGAGCAGACCCACAACGCGCTGATGGGCGCGGGCGCTGGCATGGTGGCGCTGTCATCGGGCAACGACTTCATCGAAGGCGCCGCCGGCGGTCTCGGTCAGGCCTCGAACACCGGCTCCGACGGCGTATCGACTTACGCGCAGATGGGCGGCGGCGCGACGC
>CAMVIO010000057.1 GCA_947167555.1 uncultured Selenomonadales bacterium | reverse complement strand
GCAGCGGAATGATTCTCGAATACAAAATAGACGAGCGCGCCGAGGAAATTTCGGTGCGCTCCTTTTTGAAACGGCAGGGGCTTTCGACGCATCTCTGGCGGCGGCTCAAGCACCAGGGCTCGCTTTCCGTCAACGGGGAGCCTGTCCTGCGCGCGACACTGGCAAAACTTCGCGGCGGAGATCTATTGCGCTGTGAGATTCCCGAATCCACCGCCATTGAGCCGGAAGAACTTCCTCTCGATATTTGTTACGAGGATGAGAATTTGCTTATTGTCAACAAGCCGACGCAGATGCTTGTCCATCCCATCGCGAAGGAACAGCACGGCACGTTGGCGAACGCCGTCGCTTATTATTATGAAACAAAAAAAGAGCCCTGCGTCTTTCATCCGACGCATCGGCTCGACCGGAACACGACGGGACTGGTGTTGATCGCCAAGCAGCCGCATATCCAGTCGCTTTTGACGGACAAAGATGGTTTGCGCTTTCATCGGACGTATCTTGCGATAGCGCATGGACATTTTTCCGATGTTGAGGGAACAATCGATTTTCCGATCAGGAGGAAGCCGGGAAGCTTCATAGAACAGGAGACGCACGAAGCAGGGCGGTCGGCCATTACTTGCTACCGTGTTCTCGCGGAAGAGGAGGAGGTCTCGCTGGTCGAGCTTCAGCCCGTCACGGGCCGCACGCATCAGCTCCGCGTCCATCTCGCCGCCGTCGATCATCCGATTCTCGGCGACGACCTTTACGGTGAGCCGTCGCCGCTGATTGCAAGGCAGGCGCTTCACGCCTATCGGCTGGAGCTGGTCCATCCGGTCACGCGTCTGCCGCTGACTGTTGAAGCAACGTTACCGGAGGATTTTTTGCACGTCATGGAATATTTCCATTTTCGTAAATGAATAGTATTTAATCAAGCGAAAATAGGGCTTCAAACTTTTTCGTTTTCGCCCGTTGCATTCGATGGTTCTATATGATATAATGCCGTGCAGTGTGAAAACGCACGCATATTGAGCGCCGTGCTGTGCCTTGGTTTTTCTGGGGTGAAGCGGCGGATGAGATATGCGGAGGAAAAAACAGGAGGTTTCAAATCATGGCAGTCATTTCAATGAAGCAGTTATTGGAGGCGGGCGTCCACTTCGGTCATCAGACGCGCCGTTGGAATCCGAAGATGGCGAAGTACATCTTCACGGAGCGCAACGGCATCTATATCATCGACCTGCAGAAGACGGTCCGCAAGGTCGACGAGGCGTTCAATTTTGTTCGCAGCGTCGCGCAGGAAGGCAAGAAGGTTCTTTTTGTCGGCACGAAGAAGCAGGCGCAGGAGGCCGTGAAGGAAGAGGCGACCCGCGCAGGTATGTTCTATGTCAACGAGCGTTGGCTCGGCGGCATGTTGACGAATTTCCAGACGATCCAGAAGCGCATCAAGCGTCTGAAGCAGCTTGAGCAGATGGAGCAGGACGGCACGTTCGAGGTGCTGACGAAGAAGGAAGTGCTCGCGCTTCGTCACGAGATGGAGAAACTCGAGAAGTTCCTTGGCGGTATCAAGGAAATGAACCGTCTGCCGGGCGCGCTTTATGTGGTCGATCCGCGCAAGGAACGCATCGCCGTAGCGGAAGCCCGCAAGTTGGGCATTCCTATCGTCGCTATTGTCGACACGAACTGCGATCCGGACGAGATTGATTATGTGATTCCGGGCAACGACGACGCGATCCGCGCTGTACGCCTTTTGACGAGCCGCATGGCGGACGCCGTCATCGAGGGCAGCCATGGACAGGACGAGCCGGAGGAAGCGGCGGCGGACAAAGACGCTGAATAATATCGGATATGAGGGGTAAGGGACATACATTATCCCTTGCCCTTTTCTTTGCGTAAAAATGAATTCATATCTTTGAGTTGGAAAGAGGGAAAGAATATGGCACAGATTACAGCTGCAATGGTAAAAGAGCTCCGTGAGATGACGGGCGCCGGCATGATGGATTGCAAGAAGGCGCTGGCGGAGACGGACGGAGACAAGCAGAAAGCGATTGATTATCTTCGCGAGAAGGGCATCGCGAAGGCTGAGAAGAAAGCAGGACGTATCGCGGCGGAAGGCGCGGTCGGAGCTTATGTCAGCGATGACGCGAAGGTTGGCGCGGTGGTCGAGGTCAACTGCGAGACGGACTTCGTTGCGAAAACGGACAAGTTCCACGCGATTGTCGACAAGCTGGCGAAGCATATTGCCGACACGAACCCCGCCGATATGGACGCGCTGAATGACAGCACGCTGGACGGCAAGAAGGTTTCGGAGATCGTATTGGAGGCTATTGCTGAGATCGGCGAGAAGGTTTCTCTTCGTCGTTTCGCGCGTTACGCTTCCGAGAGCGGTCGTGTCACGAGCTATATCCACATGGGCGGTAAGATTGGCGTGCTGGTCGAGCTCTCCGGCGGAGAAGCCGAGCTTGGCAAGGATATCGCAATGCAGATTGCGGCGGCGAATCCGTCCTGCGTCGATCGTTCCGGTCTTGATCCCGCGGCGCTTGAGCATGAGCGCGAGGTGTTGACGAAGCAGGCCATCGAGGAGAACAACGCGTTGCCCGAAGGCAAGCGTCGTCCTGAGGCGATCATCGCGAAGATGGTGGACGGACGCCTTCAGAAGAATTTCTACAAAGAGGCCTGCCTTGTAGAGCAGCCATTTGTCAAAGATCCGGAGCAGACGGTCGCGAAGGTGCTCGGCAGCGTTGCTGTGAAGCAGTTCGCTCGCTTCCAGCTTGGTGAGGGCATCGAGAAGAAGCAGGAAGATTTCGCGGCGGAGGTTGCTGCGCAGATTAAATAAGCAGATGAGGAGAGAACACGAAAATTAAAGTTCGTGTTCTCTTTTTTTCAAATATCGGTCTTCCGATTGGAAATTAGTTGTTTCCAATTTGAGCAAAAGGATATATAATAATAGAAATATTGTGGAACAGGAGGGGTGCTGTTGGGTACGACAAAGTATAAACGCGTCGTCTTGAAGCTGTCTGGCGAGTCTCTGGCGGGTGAGCAGGGCTTCGGGATCAATCCTTCGGTGGTCGAGGACATTGCGAAGCAAATTCAGGCTGTGCGTGCTGAGGGAATCGATTGCGCAATCGTGGTCGGCGGCGGTAATATATGGCGTGGTCTCGCTGGAAGCGCAAAAGGCATGGATCGTGCGACGGCGGATTATATGGGAATGTTAGCGACAGTGATGAACTGCCTTGCGCTTCAGGACGCTCTCGAAAAGCTGGGAGTGGATTCCCGCGTGCAGAGCGCCATTGATATGCGGCAGGTTGCTGAGCCATATATTCGTCGCAAGGCCATCCGTCACATGGAGAAAGGCCGGGTCGTGATTTTCGCGGCGGGCACCGGTAATCCGTATTTTTCGACGGATACTACAGCGGCGCTTCGTGCGGCGGAGATCGAGGCTGACGTGATCCTGATGGGCAAGAAGAACACGGACGGCGTTTATGACAGCGACCCGAACAAGAATCCGAACGCGAAGAAGTTTGACAAGCTTGCGTATATCGAGGTGTTGCAGCGCGGGCTTCAGGTCATGGACTCGACGGCAACGAGCCTTTGCATGGATAACAATATCCCTATCGTGGTGTTCAATATTGACGAGCATGAGAACCTTGTCCGTGCGGCGCGCGGAGAGGATATCGGCACGACAGTCGGAGGGAAGAGAGAATGATTAAAGATATTTTATCCTCCCGTGAGGAAAAGATGCAGAAGACGTTGGAATCCTTGAAGCGTGAGTTCGCTTCCCTGCGTGCGGGACGGGCGACGCCGTCTTTGCTCGACAAAGTGATGGTGGATTATTATGGGACGCCGACGCCGGTCAATCAGGTGGCGAAGGTGTCTGTTCCCGAACCGCGAATGATCGTGATCCAGCCTTGGGAAAAGACGTTGATAAAAGAACTGGAAAAGGCGATCTTGAAGTCTGATCTCGGCCTTACGCCCAACTCTGACGGTACGGCGATTCGTTTGACGATTCCGCAGCTTACGAAGGAACGCCGTGAGGAATTGAAGAAGGCGGTCAACAAGAAAGCCGAGGAAGCGAAGGTCGCGCTTCGTAATCTTCGCCGCGACGCGAACGAGGCAATCAAGAAGCTCGAGAAGAACAAAGAGGTTGCCGAGGACGAGTCGAAGAAAGGCCAGGACGATATGCAGAAGCTTGTCGACAAGTATGTAAAGCTGGTCGATACGGTGAAAGCGGGCAAGGAAAAGGAGATCATGGAAGTCTGATGACGCCGGACGTCTTGGGACGTTCCGCAGAGGAAGCGTATAAGCTTCTTTCAGAGGCGGGCGTGAAGTACACGACGGAGCTGACGCGCCCCACGAGGAGTTTTTTCCCCGTGGATGAAGCGAAGCTATATGTGGTTCGAGCCGTCAAGTGCTCGGACTCTTCCTGCCGTCTGACCTTGGCGGCAAAGCAGATAAAATCACGGGAGGAGGTGTAAGACGATATGGCATACAAGATTGGCGATGATTGCATTTCCTGCGGCTCCTGTGCGGCAACTTGCCCGGTGGGGGCGATTTCGGAGGGCGAGAAGCATTACGAAATCGATCCGGAAAAGTGCGTGGAGTGTGGGGCTTGCGCGGCCGGCTGCCCGGTTTCGGCGATTGCCGCTCCTTGATGGGAAATTCCATGATGGGAGAGAAGGAGAGGTCCCTCTTGGATTTGGCGAGAGGGGCCTGTTTTTTCGTTTCGTGCGGGAGGCACTATGTGGAACAAATTATTTCGGGATTCCCGGCCCCCTGGCGGAGATGCGGGAAATCCTTTATATAATGATATTGACAGGTCGCGTTTGCCCGTCCATACAGCTATTATTATGGACGGGAACGGGCGCTGGGCTGAAGGGCGCGGACTGCTTCGGACAGCGGGCCATACGGCGGGCGTGGACGCGTTGAAACAGATATTGAAGGTTGCTATCGATCTTGAACTTCCGGCCCTTACGGTCTACGCATTTTCTACGGAAAATTGGAAGCGGCCGCATACCGAGGTTGATTTTCTCATGCGGCTTTTTGTCGATTACCTGTCGAAAGAGATTGACGAGATGGACGAGGATAACGTAAAGCTTCGTTTTCTCGGTCGTGTAGACGAGCTTTCGCCTGCGTTGAAAGACCTGGCGAAAACGGCGGTGGATCGGATGGCGGACAATACCGGCGTCTGTTTCAATGTCGCAATGAATTATGGCGGCAAGGACGAGATATTGCGCGCGACAAAAGAGATTGCGCGCCGTGTGCAGGCGGGAGAGCTTTTGCCGGAGGATGTGGACGAGACGCTTTTTGAAAGCTGTCTCGATACGGATGGATTGCCGCCCGTCGATTTTGTCATTCGCACGAGCGGGGATATGAGGCTCAGCAATTATCTGCTTTGGCAGGCTGCTTACGCGGAGTTTTGGTTTACGGATACCAATTGGCCGGATTTTACGCCCGCTCGTTTTGTGGAGGCATTGAAGGCGTTCGGAAAACGCAAGCGCCGTTTTGGCGGATTGAAGAATAAATAGAGGTGCGGTTTTGGCAATTCGTGTGATTTCGGGGATTATCGGGATAGCCATTGCGGCGTTCATCATCCAGACGGGAGGCCCGGCGTTCGGCGCGGCGGTGCTTCTGTTGATGCTGATAGGATGGCATGAATACGCGCAGGCATTTCGTCATAAGGATTTGGGACCGGCATACTGGAGCGGAATGGCGGCGATGGTATGTTTTTGGGGCGCAGCCTATTCTGGAAGAATGGAGCTTTTGACGGCGGCGGCGACTTTGTTCTCTCTTTGGCTGATGCTGGAGGCTGTCCTGTTTTATAGAAATTATTCCGTTCCGCAGGCGATTGTGTCTGTAGCGGGCGTCATGTATGTGGGATTGTCTCTCGCGCATTTGCTGCTGCTCCGTTTTTGGAAGGCCTCGGAACTCGTTTCGACGCCTGCCGGTGAAATGGAGACGGGCTGCGCGTGGCTTTGGATTGCTCTTATCGGAACTTGGGCCAGTGATACGTTTGCCTATTTTTCCGGTTTTGCCTTCGGCAAGACGAAACTTTGCGAGCCGATCAGCCCGAAGAAGACGAGGGAAGGCTTTTACGGGGGCGTTATCGGGACAGCGGTTTCTGTTGCAATACTTGGGCATGCGATTGGACATTCTTTGATTTCAATGGCTGTGCTCGGTATTGTGATTGCTCTTGTCGCGACAGTGGGCGATCTTGTGGAGTCGATAGTGAAACGGTATACGGGAATCAAGGATTCGGGGGTGCTGATTCCCGGCCATGGCGGCGTGCTCGATCGTTTTGACAGCGCGATGTTCGTGATTCCGTTCGTGTACTATTTCCTGCAAATCATGGAGGGATATTAAGTGGCGGCAAAGCGGCTTGCGATTCTCGGCTCGACCGGCTCGATCGGTACGCAGACCCTCGACGTTGTGCGCAGCCATCCTGAACTTTTTCGCGTCGACGCATTGGCGGCGAATACAAGCGACGAGGCTTTGGAGCGGCAGATCGAGGAATTTCACCCGGCTGTCGCAGTGCTGGTGGACGAGAATGCGGCGGCTCGGCTTCGTGAGCGGTATCGAGGCAATACGGAGATCTTAAGCGGCGAAGCAGGTTTACGCACTGCGGCGACATTTGACGAGGTTGATACCGTTGTAACCTCGATGGTTGGCTTTGCGGGGCTTGCGCCAACACTGGCTGCCCTCAAAGCAAGAAAGACCATCGCTCTTGCGAATAAGGAAACACTGGTCGTTGCCGGTAAACTGGTGACGGCGCTGGCGAAGGAAAAGGGCGTTTCCATCCTGCCGGTGGACAGTGAGCATTGCGCGCTGTTCCAATGCTTGCAGGGAGAGCGCCGCGATACGGTGGAGCGCCTGATTTTGACGGCCTCCGGTGGACCGTTTCGGGGGAAGACAACAGAAGAATTGAAGTCGGTTACGGTGGAGGATTGCCTACGGCATCCGACATGGTCGATGGGCAAGAAAATAACTGTCGACTCGGCGACATTGGTCAATAAAGGATTGGAAGTCATCGAAGCGCATTGGTTGTACGACGTTCCCTATGAAAAAATCGAAGTTGCCGTGCATCCGCAGAGCATCGTGCATTCCATGGTGGAGTTCCGCGACGGCGCGGTAATGGCACAGCTCGGCTTGCCGGATATGCGATTGCCCATCCAATATGCGCTGACCTATCCGGTACGTGAGTCGGCGGATTTCGGGCGCATGGATTTCATGACGCGTATGAACCTCTCCTTTGAGCCGCCGGATATGAAAACTTTCCGCGGACTTGCTCTCGCATACGAAGCGGGAAAGGCTGGCGGCACAATGCCCTGCGTGTTGAACGGGGCGAACGAGGAAGCGGTTGCGGCGTTTCTCGCTGGGCGCATCGGTTTTTTGGATATTTACGATTGCATCGAGAAGGCGTTGGACGCGCATGAAAATGTCGCGGCCCCGTCCTTTGAGACGCTTTGTGAGGCGGACGCGCATGCGCGTGCTTTTGTGCGGAAGCTTTTGGATAATAAAGAGGTGTGACGATGGGCCTTACAATACTTGCCTCCGTCTTCGTTTTCGGTTTGCTTGTGCTTTTCCATGAATTCGGACATTTTATCATGGCGAAAGCAACGGGCATGCGTGTGGACGAGTTCGCCATCGGTTTCGGGCCGAAGCTCATAAGCAGAAAATTTGGCGAGACGGAATACTCCATTCGCATAGTGCCGTTGGGGGGGTTCAATGACATCGCGGGAATGGATCCTTCGGAAAATGACGCGGGGGATCGGGGGTACTGCGAAAAGCCGGTCTGGAAGCGCATGATTGTCATCGTGGCAGGACCGTTGATGAACTTTCTGCTTCCGATTGTGATATTTTTCATGATTTTCATGATTGTCGGCGTGAGTTCCCCTTCGACACGTCCGGAACTGGGCGAGGTCATTCCCGACCAGCCGGCGGCGATGGCAGGATTACAGAAGGGCGACTTGGTTGATGCCATCAACGGGGAGCCTGTTCGTGAATGGGACGATATCGTGCGCATTGTGCGCGGCGCGGACGGAAGCCCGATGAAGATTTCTTATCATCGAGACGGAGAAGCGCGGCAAGCGACGGTGATTCCGATTCATGACAAACAGGAAAATCGAATGATGATCGGCGTCATGGGCGCGCTGGATACCAGGCAGCCCGGTGTGATCGAGGCGGCAGGAACGGCGCTGTGGAAGACTGGCTATGTGATTTATCGGATGATTGAAGGCCTCGTGCAGATTTTTACGGGCGACGCGGCGGCGGAACTGGCTGGGCCTTTGGGGGTTATGCAAATGACCGGGACAGTGGCGAAGCTCGGCTTTGCCGCGTTGATGAACTTTGCTGCGTTGCTGAGCCTGAATCTTGGCATAATTAATTTGCTGCCTGTCCCCGCGTTGGACGGCGGCCATTTCGTGACGCTGCTTCTTGAAGCGGTGCGCGGGAAGCCTTTGGGGGAAAAAGCTTTACATTATACACAGGTGGCAGGCATCACGGTGCTTGTGGCGCTCATGCTTTTTGCGACGAAAAACGACATCGTGCGGATTTTCTTCGGGGGCTGACGATATGGAAAGAAAGAAGACAAGACAAATCCATATCGGCTCGGTGGCAATCGGTGGTAATGCGCCTGTGTCCGTGCAGTCGATGACGAATACGAAAACGGCGGATGTACCTGCGACGGTTTCGCAGATTCATGCCTTGACGGAAGCAGGGTGCGACATTGTGCGTCTTGCTGTGCCGGACATGGACGCGGCGAAGGCTCTCGGGGACATTATCCGAGCTGTGGATGTACCCTTGGTGGCCGACATTCATTTTGATTATCGCCTGGCACTGGAGGCCATTCGTCAGGGAATCTCGGCGCTTCGACTGAATCCGGGAAATATCGGCGGCGAGGAACGTGTCAAAGCCGTCGTGCGTGAAGCTAAGGCGGCGGGGATTCCGATTCGGATCGGCGTCAACGGTGGCTCGCTGGATAAGAAATTGCTGGAAAAACATGGGCGCGTGACGGCAGAGGCTCTTGTCGAATCTGCGATGGAGCATGTTCACATTTTGGAAGCGCAGGATTTTTTCGATATGAAAATATCTTTGAAGGCGCATGACGTGCCGTTGACGTTGGCGGCCTACCGGCTGATGAGTCAAACGGTCGATTATCCGCTCCATCTCGGGATTACCGAGGCGGGGACACCGACCACGGGTATGATCAAGTCCGCCGTTGGGATCGGTGCGCTTTTGGCCGAGGGAATCGGTGATACCATCCGTGTATCGCTGACCGGCGATCCTGTCGTCGAGGTGCGCGTGGCAAACGAGATATTGAAATCCCTTGGCATGCGCGAATATGGTCCGACGATGATCTCCTGTCCGACTTGCGGACGAACGTCCATCGACCTTCCGGCGATTGCCGCCGAAGTTGAAAGACGGCTTGAAGCCATCAAGGAACCGATTACTGTCGCGGTCATGGGATGTGTGGTCAACGGACCCGGCGAAGCGAGAGAGGCGGATGTCGGAATCGCAGGAGGTAAAGGGGAAGGGCTTGTCTTTCGCAAAGGGGAAATACTGAGGAAGGTACCCGAAGCCGATTTGGTCGGTGAATTGTTCAAGGAAATCGACTCGTTGCTCGCCGAGAGGTATGGCGCGTAATACTATATTTTGGGGGGAATTACAATGCGTACATCACAGCTTTATGCGCCGACGCTTCGGGAAGTCCCGGCGGAGGCGG
>CAMVIO010000056.1 GCA_947167555.1 uncultured Selenomonadales bacterium | reverse complement strand
CGCGGCGTTTCCATAGCGCCAGATATGGCTGTAGATGCCGAGTTCTGCGCGGCTCGCGAACAGGGCGACGCCCCATACCGCCGTATACAGCAAAAATTCCCGGACGCCGAACTTGGAAACCCGAACATTCACCAGCATCAGCAGAGAGCTCATGGACACGAAGAGAAGCGCAAGATCGTATTTGATTAGCTGCCACGAATGCTTGTGAAGCTTCATCATGCAACGTCGCCCCGCATCCGGCAAAATTCGTCGTATCTGCGATCCACTTTCATGTTATTCAGCACGCAGCCGAGGATTTTCGCCTTCGCCTGCTCCAACCGCTTCTTCGCCAGCTGCACCGTCTTCGGTTCTTCCTTGCCGCTTTCGACGACTAGCACGACGCCGTCGGCACACGCCGCGAGAGCCGGAGCGTCCGCGCTGGCAAGGACGGCAGGCGCATCCAGCAGGATATAATCATACGATGCTTTCATTCCATCCAAGAGCTGCGGGAACCTCTCAGACGAAAGCAAATCCGACAGGACGCCGGAACCTGCCGCCAAAAGGTCCAGTCCTGCCTGTCGCGTCGCCTGACAAAAGGCGTGGATATCGTTTCCGGAAGCGGCAGCTTCGGAAAGGCCGCAATCATTCAGCTGAAACAATGTATGCTGGGTCGGGTTCGCGGAATCGCAGTCCATCAGCAGGATCCTTTTTCCCGCCTGCGCCATCACGACGGCGAGATTCGCGGTGAAGACGCTTTTTTCCTTATCCGGCACCACGCCTGTGATCTCAATGATTTTTAGATCCGCTCCGGCGGTGCGGATTGTGCTCCGCACATTCCTGTACGCCTCGGCAATCGGGCTTCCTGGGTTGCCCAGCGCGATTAGTTCTGCTCTTTCCACAGGAGTCCTCCAATCTTCTGCAAAACGCTCTCGTCATTTTGGCGGGTCATTGCCTCCGCCAGCGATTTTTCCTCCGGCACGACGGCGAGCACCGGCAAGCCGAGATAATCCTCGATGTCCTGCCGCGTCGTGATCTTGCGGTTCATCAGGTAGTGCATGACCGCGTAGCCGCTGCCAAGCAGGATACCCAGCAGGGCACTGACGCCAAGCGTGCGTTGTTTGTTGCGACCCGCCGCCGAAGCTGTTGGGAGCGTCGGCGGGTCGACGATCTCGATGTTTACATGGTTGGTGATAACGACTTCAGCAGCGCTCTCACCGGATGTTTGCCCCCCCGGCTCATTCACCACGTATCGCGTTTCCGACTGTTCCTTTTGGGCGATATAGTTCTGAAACATCTTAATCAAGAGTTCGTTGCCCTTTTTCGCCGTCTCCGCGTCGTTGGTCTTGAACGAGATTTTCATCATCTCGGTGTCCTTGACGGGAGCCACATTCACCGAGCCGTTCGTTCCCAGTTCCTCGTTCACCGCCCCCAAAACGATGCTACTTTTCATGACTTCCGCATAAGTCAAAAGGCGCTGGTTCAGATTCAGCGGACCATAACCGGCGGACGAAATAGAATTGTCCACGCTCAGGCTCTTTTCCGAGGAATTAAACGGCCCCGGCGTAAATCCGCCCTCGCCCGAGCTCGTCCGGTTCGACGCCGACGAACGCGTCGCCTGGATGATGCCCGGCATTTGCCGGACACGCACAAGTGCCTGCGATTCGTAGCTTGCCGCCGCTTTCGGCTGCATGAAGACATACGCCGCCGCAATCAGCACGCAGCAGAGTGTCACGACGAAAATATTTCGCGCGTTGTCCATAATAACATGGAATACTTCCACAAGGTCGATTTCCGTATAATCCTTTTCGTTTTCCAAAAGTTGTTCCTCCCTACGGCGTCGGGCCTTCAAGGTCGATCGTCGCGTAAATCTCATACTATTCTTCGACCAAAATTTTGATAAAATTTTGACCGAAGAAACGCCTGCTCCGCAGGCTACAGACGCACCTACAGCGCGTCTGACGTCTCATGCACTCGCTGTAAGAAATAAAATTTCTAACAGCGAGTGGTATCAACATAAATCTTCCATACTATATCATATCTTGCGGATGCAGGCAATATTTCCCGCGTTTGTTTCGACAAAAATCGTCTTTTCGTGCTATGATACAGGAAGGAATTTTGATCCGGAGGTTTGATGTGATATGAGATTTGTTCAACAGCTTGGCAAGGCTTTGATGCTGCCCGTGGCTTGTTTGCCGCTTTGCGGGCTTTTGATGGGCGTCGGGTATCTGCTTTGCCCGGCGTCGATGCAGGGCGGAGAAGTCACGGGAACGGGGGCGCTTGTCGGGCTTTTTCTCGTGAAAGCGGGAGGCGCGTTGATCGACAATATGGCGCTGCTCTTTGCCGTCGGCGTCGGAGTGGGCATGTCGGAAAACCAGGACGGCGCCGGAGGTCTCGCCGCTCTGACCTCGTGGCTGATGCTTACGACGATTTTGCGCCTTGACGTCGTGGTCAAGATTCTGCCGTCCGTCGCGGGGAACGCGGAGCAGACGCTGGCTTTCGCGAAAATCGCCAATCCCTTCATCGGCATTCTCGCGGGCGTCATCGGCGCCCTTTGCTATAACCGCTTCAAGAGCACGACGCTGCCGGACTGGCTCTCGTTTTTCAGCGGCAAGCGGTGCGTCGCTATCGCGGCGGGACTTGTTTCCATTCTTGTTTCCGTCGTATTGCTTTACGTTTGGCCGATTCTCTACCAATCGCTGATTTCCCTCGGACAGACCATCGCAGGCATGGGCGCGGTAGGCGCAGGCGTTTACGCTTTCCTGAATCGGTTGCTCATCCCTTTCGGCCTCCACCACGCGCTGAACAACGTGTTCTGGTTTAATACCATCGGGCTCGGCGACCTCACGCATTTCTGGGCCGGAGAAACCAGTGCGGACGTGCCTTGGTCGCTGGGAATGTATATGTCCGGCTTCTTCCCCTGCATGATGTTCGGCGTGCCGGGCGCTGCTCTGGCGATGCTGCAATGCGCGAAACCGGAAAAGCGGAAGGTCGTAGGCGGCGTTTTGGGCTCCGCCGCAATCTGCTCGTTCGTCTGCGGCATCACCGAGCCGTTCGAGTTCGCGTTCATGTTTGCCGCGCCGATGCTCTACGCCGCTTACTCGCTGTTGTACGGCATTTTCACCGTGATTGTCGTCTATCTGGATTTCCGCGCCGGGTTCGCTTTTTCCGCCGGCGCCACGGACCTGATGTTCTCCGCGAGCCTGCCCGCCGCGCAAAACACCTGGCTGATCCTGCCGTTGGGCTTTGCGGCTTTCGTCGTGTTTTATCTCGTGTTCCGCGTGATGATCGCGAAGCTCGGCCTGAAAACGCCGGGGCGCGAAGACGAGGACGCTTCGCCGCAGGGAAATAACGAAAAAGCGCAGAAGGATGACGCGCCAAAAAACCGCGCCTTTGTCGAGATTGCCGAGATCGTATTGGTTGGCGTCGGCGGCAGGGAGAATATCGTTTCCATCGACCACTGCGTTACGCGCCTGCGGCTGGAGGTCAAGGACTCCGATCTCGTGGACGAGCAGAAGATCAAGTCGGCGGGCGTCCCCGGCGTGATCCGTCCGAGCAAGGAAAGCGTGCAGGTCGTCGTGGGGCAGAACGTGCAGTTCGTCGCGGAGGAATTCAGGAAACTTTGCGAAGGGGAGCGCTGAACCATGCGGAAGCCGAAAATCCTCGTTCTCGCCACCGGCGGGACGATTGCGGGCAGCGCAGCGTCGCCAGAGAACGTCACCGGATATCAGGCGGGAGTGATCGGGATTGATGAGCTTTTATCCGCCGTGCCGGAAATCCGTGATTTTGCCGGCGTCAGAAGCGAACAGCTTTGCAATATCGACAGCAAAGATATGACCGATGAGATCCTGATACGGCTCACCGCCCGCGTCAACGAAATCGCCGCAAAAAACGAGGCGGACGGCGTCGTCATCACCCACGGCACGGATACGATGGAAGAAACCGCGTTCTTCCTGTCGCTGACGGTGAAGACTGAAAAGCCCGTGGTGATGACCGGCGCCATGCTTCCGGCCACGGCAAAAAACGCGGACGGGCCGAGAAATCTTTTTGACGCGGTGTGCGTCGCGGCATGTCCCGAATCCTCGGGCAAGGGCGTGCTGGTGGTAATGAACGGCAAGATTTTCGCCGCGAAAGAAGTCACGAAGACGCATACGACGAAGATCGACGCTTTCGCGGCGCCGGATTCCGGTCCGCTCGGGCATGTCGACGACAACGGCGTTGCCTTCGAGCGCACGCCGAATCTGCCCCGGCTGCACTTTCCCGCCGATTCACCTCTGCCGCGCGTCGATATCCTGTACGGGCACGAGGGCGACGACGGCGCGCTGGTTGAGGCCGCCCTCCACGCCGGTGCGAAAGGAATCGTCTACGCGGGCATGGGGAACGGAAATATTCCCGCCAAAGCGGAGAAAGCCCTGGCAAAGGCTTCCGAAAAAGGAATCGTCGTCGTCCGCGCCTCGCGCTCGAACAGCGGCCCGGTAGTTCCCGCCGATCCGTCCTATGCGGCAGCGGGATTCATCGACAGCGGCATGCTGAACCCGCAAAAGGCGCGGGTGCTGCTAAGACTTGCGCTGGGGCAAACGGGGAATCGGGAGGAAGTACGGCGAATCTTCGAGAATCTGTAAGAACCCCTCCGACAGCCTTACGGCTGCCACCTCCCCTTTCAGGGGAGGTAATAATACATCCTTCTTTCATCTTTTCTGCGCATACTCACGAATGCAGGAACTGCGCGATGGCACGGGTTGCCATCGCGCAGTTTTTCGTTTTATCGGTTCTCCACATATTTTCGCGGAATACTTGCAAGAAACGAGCTGGGCACTTGTTCCCTGCCGTTTTCGAATTGGCGCCAGGACAGGAACAGCTGCTTTTTCGCTCGGGTGATCGCTACGTAGAACAGCCTTTTTTCTTCCTCTGTGTCTCCCGATTGCAGCGATTGGAGCAACGGGAAGGCGCCCTCCTGCAAGCCCGCGAGAAAAACGTAGTCGAACTCCGCGCCCTTCGCCTGATGCACGGTGATGATCGGGGTTTTCGGATGGTCTTTCAGACTCATCTCGAACTCGCTGTTCGTCAGCGTCGCCAGCGTCAGAATCTGCCGCAGCGCCTCCCGGGGCGAAAGCTCTTCACTGTCCCGCTCGCGGACGATCCGGTATAGCCGCCGCAAATGCTCCATTCGTTTCGGTTCTTTTCTGTAATATCGCTCCAGCTGGCTCTTGACGATATGCGCGAGGAAATCCGTCGGGCGCGTCTTGTATGCGAGGCCGCGCATTTCCGTAACCGCCGAAGCGATGGCGTGGAACGTCCTGCCGAAGGTCGCGACGCAGGCCCGGCGCGTCTCCGCCGTGGGCAGAATATTCGTCTTGACGGCGTAGAGCAAGAGCTCCGCCGTCGCGCAGACGTCGTCGAGAGCGTTGTGGGAGGATTTGTGCCTTACATTAAAATGCTCGCCGAGAAATTCCAGCTTGTGATTCGGCAGATTCGGATAAAATCGGCGGAAAACGTCCAATGTATCGAAATAACCGATAAACTCCGGCTCGGGCAGATTCAACCGTTCCAACTCGCTGGTCAGGATCGAGATATCGTAGGTCACGTTGTGCCCGACGATCATCGCGCCCCGCAGGAACCCCAGGAAATCCTTCAGGACCTTTTGCGGCGCCTCGCCGTTTTCCCGCAGGAACACGTCGGAGAATCCGTGCACCGCTTCCGACGAGCCGACGCTCTTCTCATTCCGAAGGAAACGCATGAAAGTCTCCTTCGTCTCGCCGTCTTTACCGATACGGATCGCGGCAATCTGCACGATCTCGTCCCTCATGGTATCCGTTCCCGTCGATTCCACGTCGAAGACGACGATATTCTCCCGCTCCAAAGCGTCCAAGAGCGGCGCAAAGGGATCTCCGGCGTCCAACGCCTCGGCGTCGAGGAAGTCCGTCAGGCGCAGCCCCGCCGCCCGCATTGCCTCCGACTCGATTTTCTCTATGGTCTTCGCACCGATACCGAGCCCAAACCGCTTCAAGATCCGACGCAGGCTCACGACGTCGTGCCGGTTGACCGCCAGCTTTATGAAGGCCAGAGCATCCTTGACCTCCTGCCGCCGGAAGAACTGGAATTCATCGATCAACATGAACGGCCATGCCGGTTCCGGGGCATAGTCCCGCGCCGCAGACTCCAACGCACGGCAAAGCTTTTGGTTCTGTTTATTTGTCCGGGTCAGCACGCAGACCCGTGACGGGTCTTTTACGCCCAGGCCGCGGATAGTTTTGTAAATCCATTCCCCTTCTTCCCACAGATCACGGCATGCTTTCAGCACGATCGGCGCCCCTTCCTCCGGGCTGGCCGCTTCGAAATGCTCACGGTACATTTCCGAAATCTCCGCCGGAAAAAACGCTTCGAGGCACGCATGGGACGCCCGGAGCAGCGTGCGCGTCGCGCGGTAATTCCTGAAAAAGGAAATTTCCGTCGGCGCATACGCTTCCCGATACCGCTCCAGGATCCGCAGCGGCTGCGAGCCGCGCCACTCGTAGATGGTCTGGAAATAGTCGCCGGTCAGCAGGACATTCCTGCCGTCGAACAGCTTGGAAAGGATCGTGTATTCCAGCTCGCTGGTGTCCTGCACCTCGTCGATGGTGATGAAGCGGAAGCGCTCCCGCCAGCGGCGGGCAACGGCTTCGTCGCGAAAAAGCGCGTATGTCCGCTCGATCAGGTCGCAAAAATCCAGCCCGTGAAACTCAGCCAGCGCACGGTTGTATTCCAGGACGAAATCCGCGCCCTGTCTTTCAAAGAAGTCGGCCAGTTCCGCATCAAACTGGAAATCCCGAACGCAAAGGAACTGCATCTTGTCCGACCGCTCCACGAAAAGCCGGGAAACAGTTTGCCGGTAATCCTCCGCCTCGTTTCCCGAATACAGATCGAAGGCAGCGCGGCTCTCCTTGACAAACCCGATGAGATTCTGGAGCGCCGGCAACGAAAAGCCGCCCACGTTCAAGTCCCGGATGATTTCCAGGCAATCGTCCTCGTCAAAAACCGTGAAATCCGAAAACAATGTGGCTTGGCGTTTCGCCTCCTGCCGGACAATCTCGCAGCAAAAGCCGTGAATAGTCCTGACCACGACGCACCGTCCTTCGGCGGGAAACGCCGTTTCGACGCGCTCCGTCATTTCCTTGCAGGCTTTGTTCGTAAACGTCAGGCAAAGGACCTCCTCCGGCACGGCCAGCCCCAGCTCCAGGATACGCGCGATACGCAGGGAAAGCGTGTCGGTCTTCCCAGTCCCCGCCGGGGCGAGGAGCAGGTTGTTTTTGTCGAGGGTGTTCACAACCTTTTGCTGGTCAGGATTCAGTGCGGACATGGTCTGTTCCTCTTTTCAAATTCTTGACGATTGAACCCGAAATCGCTACAATGATATCCATGCGGGGCTTGCTCCGCCAGATGTAATTAGAAGGGAAGGATTTTCCGTGACTGACCGGAACCAAAATACAAACGTGGACGAAACGGCGCGCGCCGTCCTGGAGGCGAACCGCCCGCAGGGGCAGGGCAAGCAGCTTATTCTATGGATTGCGGCGCTTGTCATTGGCGGCGTTCTCGGCTGCATGGGCGTCCCGCAGCTCAACGAGCTGTTTTCGTTCATCGCCGCCGTCTTCACGCGCTTCTTCCAGTTCATCGCGGTGCCGACCATCGCGCTGGCGGTGATCACCACGCTGTCGGAGCTCGGCGCGGACAAGAACACGAAAAGCATTTTCGCCCATGCCGTCACCTATACGCTGCTGACGACGTTCTCGGCGGCTTTTGTCGGCCTCGCGCTGTACCTCTGGATCGCGCCGGGGAACCTGCCCGCCGACGTCATCGGACGCGGCGCGGCGGACGTGCCCCTCGAAAAGCTCGGCTCCCTTTCCTATTATAATCATTTTCTGACCGTCGTGCCAAACAATATGCTGCAGCCGTTCCTGTCCGGCAACGTGCTCTCGATCATCTTCATCGCGGCTGCGGCGGGACTCGCTCTCGCCTTCATGCCGAAGACGGAAAACCGTACCGTGCTGCTGAAAGGCCTTCTCGGCGCCCAGGAGCTTCTGTTCACGATGATCCGCGGCCTGCTGAAAATCCTTCCTCTCGGCATCATGGCCTTTGCGGCGGAGCTCTCGGCGCAGATCGCGGCGGGCGTCATCGTCGGCGCGCTTGGCAAATATGTGGCCGTCGTCCTCGGCGGCAACGCCATCCAGTTCTTCATCGTGCTGCCGCTCTTCCTGCTGGCGCGCGGGCTGAACCCGATCCACGTGTTCCGCCAGATGTCCCCGGCCCTGGCCGTAGCTCTCTTCACGAAGAGCTCGGCGGGCACGCTGCCGGTCACGCTGGCCTCGGCGGAGCAGAATCTCAAGGTCAATCCCGCCGTGTCCCGCTTCGTGCTGCCGATCTGCACCACCATCAACATGAACGGCTGCGCGGCGTTCATCCTCGTCACGTCGCTTTTCGTGATGCAGAACGCGGGCTTCGAGCTGACCATGCCGACCATGCTCTCATGGGTCGTCATAGCGGTGCTTGCCGCCATCGGCAACGCCGGCGTCCCCATGGGCTGCTACTTCCTGACCCTCTCGCTGATGTCCTCGGTAGGCGCGCCGCTGGGCCTCATGGGCGTAATCCTGCCGATCTACACCATCATCGACATGATCGAAACAGCGGAAAACGTCTGGTCCGACTCGACGGTCTGCGCGATGACGGATCATGATTTGGAAGGGAAATTAGGGGAAGCGGCTTAAATCAGAAAGAGGAATATTGTTATGGGCTACAAAACGACCGATGGTCTTATGCGACATTTACGCGATACGGGAATTGATATTTCAGGCAGCACACAAAAACAGCTACTGATAAACACTGGCTATTTTCATGGATACAAAGGGTATCGTTTTTTTGGTAATACGAATCGTAAACTTCCATTTTCATCCTACAAGGAAGTTTATGCCACTATTCAATATGATTCGGAACTGAAAGCGCTGATGTACGGCAAAATAATGTTCATTGAAACCGCTGTCAAAAACATTGCATTGGAAGCTATCCTCAAGGAAACAAACTCCGAGGAAATTCAAAATATGTTTGACAGAGTAATCAGCAGCTATCGAAACGCTCCGTCAACTGCAACTATCGATCAGAGAAAAAAATACCAAGCGTCGAAACTCAATTTGCAAAAATCGATTCAATCCAGCCTTGCAAATGCCTATAGGAAGAACAATCCTAAAATCACTCATTTTTACAATAATACAGGTTATTCTGGTGTTCCTCTATGGGCCTTATTTGAAATAATGACAATGGGAGATTTTGGGTATTTGTTGTCTTGCCTGACATACTCTGCACGTGATCGCATTTCAAAACAATTAGGACTGAATCTTTCTTGCGATACAGACCGGCAATTAGTCTATAAATATATTTACGCCTTAAAAGAGTTACGCAATGCCATTGCCCATAATGCCGTAGTGTTTGATACACGTTTCCAAAGCATGGATCCTGGGCCTGCAATGAAGAGATGTTTAGAAAACACGATTCACTTGCCCTATGTGAATTTCAAGACCATAGGCGATTATGTTGTCTTGATGTGCTATTATCTCAAATTATTACATGTATCAAAAACAGAAATAAAAGCATTTATAAGGAGTTTTGAAAAAATTATCAACAATTATCGCTCGACAGTGTCTCCAGCTGTGTCTTCTGTTGTAATTCATCCAGATTTATCTATGCGTATGATAATATTAAAAAATTTTATTTGAGGCTTGTCTATTTCATATCTTTGATATATAATTAACTCACGAATTGGGGTATGCGTTTGCGGATGCATACTTGAGAGAGCCGTAAAAGCGGCTCTCTTTTATTTTATAACCAACGTACTTAGGAAAGTACTGGAGTTACAGGACATTGTTGCTGTATAATAAATCGCCCGCACGGAAGAAATTTTCTCCTGAGCGGGCGTATTCATAACATTGAACCTTTTTGTATTATTCCATTTCCTGCCGAATCGCGAAGAACGACTGCGGATGGCCGCAGACCGGACACTCCTGCGGGGCCTCGACGGACTCGGCGAT
>CAMVIO010000055.1 GCA_947167555.1 uncultured Selenomonadales bacterium | reverse complement strand
TTCACGCTTCCGCCTTCCAAAGTCCGTGCAGATTGCAATACTCATAAGCCGCAACCGCCGCGTCGCCTTCAACCAAGGTAAACGTCGCTTCCGGCGCGTCGCCCGGCGCGAAGAAGTGGAACTGTCCTCCATTCTTCGTTTGGAGGTAAATCCACTGGATATAATGTGCCTCAATCATCGGATGCGGTGCGCTGCCGACCTTGACCGTCACCTGTCTGCCATTTGCCTCGATGACTGGCACATGCTTTTCCTTGGCGGCGTCCGTGGAGTTCGCTGTCAAAAGCTCCGCCGTACCCTCGCCGCAGCAGTCCGCGTGATCTTTTCCGCCCGGCAGCGCCATCACAAGACGCCCGCAGGTACGGCAACGTAAAAACTTCGGCTCAAACATCATGGAAATCCCTCCTGTTCACTCCTCGTTCTCTTCTTCGTCCATCAAAGCCTCATAAGCGGCCATCACAGCCTCGAACTCTTCATCCGTCGGCTCGATATAAGCCTCCTCGCCGCTCTCGTCCAGTACCATCTTCGCAAAGAAGGCCGAATCCTCGTCGTCTTCCTCGTGATCGTGCTCATGATCGTGGCAATGGCAATGCTCTTCTTCCTCATCTTCGTCGCAAGTCGGAACAAGCAACGCGTACTTATCCCCCTGCACTTCCAGAATCAACTCTTGCACATAATAATACTCGTTACCCTCATCGTCAGTCATCACGACGATAATCTCGTCGTCCCCCATCTGCTCCTCGTCCATCGTCATCTCTTTTTCCGAAGCCATGCGTACACCTCTTTCTTTACTGTTCAAACATCTCATCGGAAATATTGTATCGTACTTTGCCGGAAGTTGTCAACGATACGAAAAAGGCGCAAAAAAGCCGCCGCAGAATCACATCCCCGCAACGGCTTTCTTCAAAAATCTCAATTTTACTCAATCAATATTTTTCGCTCTCAAACATTCGGTACCGATTCGTGCCCCGGGCGGTCACATCATCCAATGCCTGCCCTGCATAGGCGATCAATTGCTTCGCCGAAGCCTGTTCCTTCCCTGTAACGGCAATACCGATGCTGCATGAAATCGGTAATGTATTATCGAGAGCGCGGCGGCAAAACTCATCCAAAAAGCGCTGCGCTCGCTGTTCCACAACGTCAATGGAAAGAGCTCCTCGGAAAAAGACGATATAACGCGCATCCGAAATCAGGCCAAAAATGTCGGAATCGCGGAACTCCGCCCGCATCGTGGCTTCCATGATTTCATAGCATTTATTTTTTTGACTCGCACTTGCCAAATTACCTTTTCCAAATCCATCAATCCCCAGCGCAAACATGACCCCTTTTTCTCGTGCGCGCAGAAGCAGCATGTCGGCGTCAATTCTCGCGGTCAACGCATTTTCGTCGCATATGGCTCGTCCATGGATTGCCGCCGCGCCCATGGGTTCAGAAAGCGGCTCTGCAAATCCAACGACGCCCCTATCCCTTTCCAACCGCTTGAATGTCAGACGAAATAGAGCACCGTCCATTCTATCCGGCGCATGTACGTCAACGCACCCTGTCGCCTGCTCTTCCCAAAGAAACTTCCACTCCGAAGCCGCTCCGGATTTTTTCAGGCTCTCGATCTGAGAGAAGTCAGTCTTCTGCGGCGACCAATATGCCAAGCAATCGGTGCGTGCGTCATACGCCCATGCAATGACGTGCGCACGCCGTGCCAATATGCTAATAAGCTCGTTTTGACCGTTCATTGCAACATCGCATCCTACTTTATTTGACGACCATGACCGCGCATTTCGCATTCTCCACGACATACTGGCTCACACTGCCAAGCAGCACCCCTTTAACGAGACCAAGCCCTCTGCTTCCCATTACAATCAAGTCAACGCCATTTTCCGCGGCGACGTCAATGATCACCGGCGCCGGAGAGCCTGTCTCCATAATCCGTTCTGTCTCGATGCCGTCCGGCGCACTCTCCTCCGCGTGCGTAAGGATAACGTCCCCCGCTTTATTCACCGCTTCCAAGAGTTCCGACGACAAGCACGAATTAACCGCAAGCTGATTGACATTTGCCACATACAGAAACATCAGTTTCGCTTTCAACGCATTCGCCAACTCAAATGCTTTTCCCAATGCGCGCTCCGAACTTTCCGACCCGTCCACGGGAATCAATATCTTTTCCATAGACTTACGCTCCCCTCATATCAGGACTTTTTTCGTATCCTGACGATAAATATTCGCGCTTCATCTAAAAATTCCTGCCACATACAAAAGATTTCTTCTCTCGGTTTTCTTGCATTGCATCGCGAATTGTTATAAACTGTTGAAATCATGCAAGAAAGGATGCAAACTAATGGCAGGAAAAAAGAAACTTGAACTTATAAAAGGAAACGAGGACGTCGCCTCTATCGTCGAACAGACGACCATCGCCGATATCTATCGCGCAGCTTTTTATCTCGACAATGTCGCAATTAAGACGCAGCTGATCGAGAGCCCATATTTTTCCTCGATCAGCAACAATACCGTCTTCTTGAAACCGGAGAACTTGCAGGTTACCGGCTCCTTCAAGCTGCGCGGCGCATACAACCGTATCAGCCAGCTTTCCGAGGAGGAACGTGCGAAAGGCGTTATTACCGCTTCAGCAGGCAACCATGCGCAGGGCGTCGCATTTTCCGCGCAAAAGCTCGGCGTCAAGGCGGTCATCTGCATGCCCGCGACCACACCGATTCTCAAAGTGGAAGCTACACGCGCCTACGGTGCGGAAATCGTACTGCACGGCGATACCTTTGACGACGCCTACGCAAAATCATTAGAACTGCAAAAGGAAAAAGGATACGTCTATATCCATCCTTTTAACGACCTTAACGTACTGCTCGGGCAAGGAACGACGGCAAAAGAAATCATCGACGACTGCAAGGACGTCGACGCAATCCTCGTCCCAATCGGCGGCGGCGGATTCGCCAGCGGCGTCGCACTGGCGGCAAAACTTGTGAATCCGCACGTCAAGGTCATCGGCGTCGAGCCTGCGGGCGCGGCCTGCATGAAAGCTGCTTTCAAGGCAGGCGGCGTCACGACCCTTTCCGCTGTCGACACCGTCGCCGACGGCTGTGCGGTTAAGACAGCGGGAACACTGACTTACGCATTCTGCAATAAATACCTTGACAATATCATTACCGTCTCTGAGATGGAAATCATGAGTGCTCTGCTCTCCTTGATCGAGAAACACAAACTTGTCGCCGAGGGCGCTGGCGTACTTTCTCTCGCAGCGTTGCCAAAGTTGAAAATGAAGAACAAGAAAGTCGTCGCGATTGTCAGCGGCGGCAACATCGACATCTCGACTATAGCCGCGCTGATCGACAAAGCGCTAATCGACCGCGGACGCGTCTTCTGCTTCGGCGTCATGCTGCCGGACAAGCCGGGGCAGCTCCTCGCCGTCGCCCAGATTCTCGCGGATACCCATGCCAACGTTACGAAACTCGAGCACAACCAAGCGGGCGTCACGGACAGCTTTAAGAAGGTGCAGCTCGAAGTCACCTGCGAGACCCACGGCGAAGACCATATCCGTACTATCATTTCCGCACTTGAAAAAGCGGGATACGACGTCTCGCGCGTCTATTAATCACAAAATAATTTGCATTTTTCTGCCTCTATATCGTAAAATTTCATTAAATGAATCTATAAGCGATAAAGCATAGAAAAATCTCCACAGGAGGATTTCATGGATAATGCAATAAAAGCGATCGCTGACGCCGCCTCTCACAACACGCAACATTTCGCCGAACTGGATGATCAAACAAGCCAGCGGCTTGCCGACATTTTCAAGATTCTCGGCGACCCGACGCGAATCAAATTGCTCGCACTGCTCACATCGGACGAGATGCGCGTCAGCGACATTGCCAGCGCCCTCGACATGGGCCAATCGGCAATATCGCACCAGCTTCGCGTGCTTCGCAATGCGCGTCTCGTAAAATTCCGGAAAGAAGGGAAAGAAGCATGGTACTCCCTTGACGACGACCATGTTGTCAAGCTGATGAAACAAGGGCTTGAACACGTTATCCACGGTTGATATTTTATGACGCCGGAAAGGAGGGGGCGTATGGATATACGAAGTAAATCATTGAGAGCGCTCTCTTTCTTACGTTTTTTTGCCGCCTTTTTTGCGCTCACACTGCTCCTGACGGGGACCTCGCTGGCCGCCCCTCTTTTGCGCCAAGGCGCCGAAGGGCACGATGTCCATATCCTTCAAGAAAACCTGAAACGTCTTGGCTATGAAGTCGAATTAACCGATGTTTTCGATGACGCAACATACCAAGCCGTTTCCGCATTCCAGCAAAAAGAAGGAATCACAGCCAGCGGCACAGTGGACCGGGAAACATGGCGTACGCTGAAAAACCGCGTCGCTGAAATTAATAAGCCGCAACCATCCACGTCGCCCACTCCGCAGGAAAAAACACCGGAGCCAACGGCAGAGAAACCGGCAACGCCGCCAACCTCTCCGAAGAAGCCGTCCCCTGAATCGGCTCCGGAAAAACCGTCTTCCGAAAAAGAAGCGGCCAGCCCTAAAGCCGAAAAAGTGCCGGAAAGTGCGCCTTTCCTTCCGAAGAGTAAAACGGACGCGATTATCAAAACAGCGAAAAAATACATCGGAACGCGTTACGTCTTTGGCGGCACAACGCCAAAAGGCTTTGACTGCTCGGGCTTTGTCCAATATGTTTTCAAACAAAACGGTTTTGCCGTTCCCCGCACTGCCGACGAGCAATACAAGCTCGGTCAACGTGTAAAGAAACGCGCCGAACTCGAGCCCGGCGATCTCGTATTCTTCTCCACTTATGAGAAAGGCGCGTCACATTGCGGTATTTACTTGGGCAAAAATCAATTCATCCACGTTTCCTCCAGCAAGGGGGTCCGTATCGACAGTCTCGATGATTCCTACTGGAAACCCCGCTGGTACGGTGGAAAACATATCGTAAAGAAAAAATAAAGCGGAATGTCATGGCGAAAACTCGTCGGCATTCCGCTTTATTTTTTCATTGCAATGCGCTTTTCCCTTGCGCTATTTTATGCAGTGTTTCCATGACAAGCCGCACTTGCGGCACAACGGTCGTCAAATCCAACCGTTCCTTCGGGCTGTGGATATCGCGAGTTGTTACACCAATGGAAACCATGTCGAGCTGCGGCGCTTTTTTGATATGCCATCCGCATTCGAGGCCCGCGTGAATGACGCCTACCTTCATCGGATGTCCGTTTTGCTCCTCAAATATCATTGCCATCATATCCGAAAGCGCGCTTTGCGGACGCTCCCTCCAACCGGGAGCCGGTGCGGCGACACTCACTTCCAATCCGAGCCTCATGCCGAGAATTCGGCAAGCATCCGCAATCTCCCCGAGTTTTTCGTCAACGCTTGATCGCGCAAAATACGAAAACCAAACTGCACTTCTCTCGGTGCGAAGCAATCCAAGATTTGCCGAAGTCTCGACCAGTCCCGGCATCGTCGGCGACATCTGGAAAACGCCCGTGTGCAAAAGCAACAGCGCATCTGTCAACGCATCCATGTCCGAATCTTCCATGACTTGCGCAGGCATTTCCGCCTCAGAAAGATTTATGGATATTCCCGGATCGACATTGCCAAACACAGTTCGCACATGTTGCTCCAGTTCAGAAATCACCCGTGAAACTTCTTCTTTCCGCGATTGCGTCACAATGACAGCTTCCGCTTTCGCCGCGATGGCGTTTCGCGCGCTTCCTCCCTTTATCGACGCGACGGAAAAAGAAACGCCTGCATTTTTCAACGCATGAAGCGTCTGCGCAAGAATACGGATCGCATTCCCGCGCCCATCTCCGATCCGTTCACCGGAATGGCCTCCCAAGAGTCCATATACGGAAATACACAGAGCCTGTGGCATCATTGGAGCGCAGCAGTGCAATTTTCGGCGAAAATCGACGTTGACGCATCCGGCGCATCCTCGCGTCAGTTCGTCGAAGTTTTCCGAATCCCAGTTAATCAGGAAATCCGCATCCGAAAACACCTTTGCGTCGAGCGCTTGTGCTCCCGACATACCTGTTTCCTCGTCCGTAGTGATGATCGCCCGAAGCGGCCCGACATTTTCCGCATGGCGGAAAACGTAAAGAATCATTGCAATTCCCGCGCCGTCATCTGCGCCAAGGCTCGTTCCCTCCGCCGAAAGTTCATCTTCCGTACGGCAAAGTCGAATCGGATCGCGCAGCGGGTCATATTCCACGCCTTTCGCCGCTACGCAGACCATATCCATATGCGCTTGCAAAATCACACGCGGGGCGCTCTCATATCCCGGCGACGCCGCACGGTCGGCAATAATATTGTTCGCTGCGTCCTGCCGAACGTCGCACCCCAGCGTTTGAAATACGCCGAGCAAGTAATCGCTTACGGCCTTCTCATGAAGCGACGGACGCGGAATGGCTGCAATTGCCGCAAAATCCTCCAACACCTCGTCGACGATCTTTTTGTCCTTCATATCAAGCATAACGATTCCTCCCATTCACCGTCACCCAATAAACGAATAACAAGAGCCGCCAGTCGCCCGGCGGCTCAATGATTACTGGCTCCTTGAGCAGGACTCGAACCTGCGACCGATCGGTTAACAGCCGATTGCTCTACCGACTGAGCTATCAAGGAATGATAGACAAAAACATTATACAGGTTCGCATTTCGTCAGTCAAGGAAGTCTTTGAGCTTGTGACTTCTGCTCGGATGACGCAACTTGCGCAGCGCCTTTGCTTCAATCTGGCGGATTCTCTCACGGGTGACGCCGAAATTCTGTCCGACTTCTTCCAGTGTGCGCGCCCTGCCATCGTCGAGACCGAAGCGCAAGCGAAGCACCTTTTCCTCTCGCGGCGTCAATGTGTCAAGCACTTCCTCAAGCTGCTCCTTCAAGAGCAGGAAAGAAGCTGCATCCGCCGGAGCCGGCGCATCGTGATCCTCGATGAAATCGCCGAGATGGGAATCTTCCTCCTCGCCAATCGGCGTTTCAAGGGAAACAGGTTCCTGGGCGATCTTCATGATCTCGCGCACCCGGTCGACGCCAATCTCCATCTCTTTCGCAATCTCGTCCGGCGTAGGATCGCGCCCGAGCTGCTGCAAAAGCTGACGGGAAACGCGAATGAGCTTGTTGATCGTCTCAACCATATGGACGGGAATGCGAATCGTGCGCGCCTGATCCGCGATGGCACGCGTGATTGCCTGCCGTATCCACCATGTCGCATAGGTGCTGAACTTATAGCCTTTATTGTAATCGAATTTCTCGACTGCCTTGATCAAGCCGAGATTGCCCTCCTGGATCAAATCGAGGAACAGCATACCGCGCCCGACATATCGCTTGGCGATACTGACCACGAGACGAAGGTTGGCTTCCGCAAGACGCTTTTGCGCTTCCTCGTCTCCGTCCTCCATGCGCTTAGCAAGCATGATTTCCTCTTCCGCCGTCAGAAGGGGCACACGGCCGATTTCCTTCAGATACATGCGGACAGGATCGTCAATGCTGATTCCTTCCGGAATCGTGAGATCGATTTCTTCTTCTGTCTTCTCGATTACGGCGTCGCTTCCTTCGCTGTCAGCATCGGCCGTCTCATCGACAATATCAATCCCCTGCTTGCCCAAAACCTCGTAAAGCTCTTCCATCGTTTCCGCTGAAAGATCTTGATTGTTGAACGCTTCGAGGACTTCGCCGTACGTCAACGAATTTCCGCTTTTTTTGCCAAGCGCGATCAACTCGGGAGCCACTTCCGCAACCGACCGTACCGCGCCGCCTCCGGATTCCTCGTCGCCTTCTTCGAATTCCCCAGGCTTAGGCTGATCCACCGTCATCTCTTCGGCTGACTTCTTTGGTTTCTCTTTCTCCTTGGGCTTAGGATTCCCCTTCTTTTTCTTGGTTTTCCCTTCCTCCTTTGGAGAATCATTTTTCGCGGTATCGGTCTTTTTAGTCGAGTTCGAAGCCTTCTCCGCAGCAACCGGAGCCTCTTTTCCTTTTTTCTGCACCGCCGCTTTTTTCTTATTATTTCCCTTGGTATCGACCTTCTCCTCAGTCTTTTTCTCTTTCGCCGACGTGCCGGAATTCTTTCCGTTTTTTACACTTTCAGCGTCTTTCTTTTTGTCTTCCTTCTTCTTTTCCAGCTTTTTTGGTTCCTGTTTTAGCTTTGTTGCCTTTTTTTCCTCTTTTTTTGAAACCGCAGGCTTCTCTGACGCGCTCTCCTTCTTTGCCGTCTTTGGCGTTGCCGTTCCCTTGGACGGACTCTTCGGCGTTTTTGTCGTCTGCTCCTCCAGTTTCTTTGTTTTCGTGTCCTTTTTCTTCTCCGGCTGCGCCGCTTTCTCTTTTTTGCTCTTTGACGCGGCCGTCTCTTTCTTCGTCGAGGGCTTTACTTTCGACGAAGCGCCGACTTTTGTTTTTTCCGCCGTTACCGCTTTCTTTGTTGGAGATGACTTCTTCGTAGAAACTTTCTTCTTGTCCTCTTTCGGCGTATCGGCAGTCTTTTTCTTAGACGTTTCCGCTTTCTTAGACGTTTCCGCTTTCTTTGGCGCTACCGCCTTTGTTTTCGCGGATTTCTCCTGCTTCGAGGCCGGCACAGTCGTCTTCACCGATTTTGGCTTTTTTTGCGTCGTCTTCTTCTCGGCTGCATCCTTCACGACACTCGTCTTGCTTTTCTTCTGCTCACTTGTCTGCGCCTTTTTAGCCGACGTCTTTGCCTTTTTTTCATCTTTCGGTGTTTTTACCGGTTTCTTTGCCGCCATGACCTGCCGCCCCCTTTCCGAATCATCTTTTGTGTTGGCTTTGTTTTCAATGTCTTGCTCATTCATTCGTCTCTTTCACTTTGGTTTGTTGGTTCAGCTCATCTATCCTTTGTTTTATTCGCTGACTTTTTGTTAATTCCTGCAAGAAATTTGAATTTCCTTCTCTTTCCATCGCATCCGCCCGGAGACGATGTTCTTCAAAGGCTTTCTTCAATTGTTCGAGCAGGAGGACTCGTAAGCAGGCCTCATAGGAATCTTCTTTTTCCGGCGTCTCCTCAATCAACGCATGGGAAAGCTCTTCCTCCGCCTCCACGCCAAGCGTCTCCGCAATGGTTTCTTCGCTTAGCGAAACACCGGTCTCCGCGCATTCGGCCATATACCGCAAAAGCTTTTCATGAAGCGGGTACGGGAACGGCTCGTCCCCCAACTCAGCCACAACCATCACCGCAACGCCCGCATCACGCCACGCCCCGCGAAGCAACGCGCGGCCGGCACGCCGAACCGCATCATCCACAGTGCGCACCGACGGCCGCTCTGGCCTCGGACGGTATTCTTCCCTTATGCCGTCGTCATGGTACATCGCGATTTCCTGGCGAATAATCCCCTCGTCGATGCCGAGGGTGCTGCGGAGTCGCTTGATGTATTCATTTTGTTCGACGGGATTGGATTCCTTCAGTACGGGCAACAGCGCTTTAAGAGCTTTGTTTTTCCCGTCCAGCGTCCGTATATCATTTGTCCTTTGTACATATTCCAGATGAAAATCGCCGATCGAGCGTGCATCCTTCGACAACTTCCGAAACGCGTCAGCGCCGTGCTTTCTGACATATTCGTCCGGGTCTTTCCCGTCCGGGACAATCATGACCCGCGCCCTGGCGCCCGTCGAGCGCACGATGGAAAGAGCCCGCATGGTCGCCCGCTGTCCGGCCTCATCACTGTCATAGCAGAAACATATCTCATCCGTGCAGCGCAAGAGCAGCCTGCATTGTTCTTGCGTGAACGCGGTCCCCAAGGAAGCAGCCACGTTCTTGATTCCCGCCGCCGAAAGGGAAATCGCGTCCATATATCCCTCGACGAGAATCACCTTTCCCTCTTCACGGATCGCTTTTTTTGCGCGATCCAAACCGAAAAGCAGCCTTCTTTTATTGAAAAGCATTGTCTCCGGAGAATTCAAATATTTCGGCTGACCGTCACCCAAGACGCGCCCGCCGAACCCGACCACGCGCCCGCGGTCATCGGCAATCGGAATCATCACGCGGTTCCTGAACTTGTCGTAAACGCCATTTTGCCGTTCCGCGACGAGCCCGCCTTCCAATAGAAGCTGTTCGCTGACGCCACGTTTTTTGAACGCGTCCCGTAGCTTCCCCGGTGCGTCCGGCGCAAATCCAAGCCCGAATTCTTCGATTACATCCGCGCCAATGCCACGTCCTGCGAAATATTGAAGTCCCGCTGCGCCATACTTTGTTTTCACAAGGCAATTATGGAAAAAAGACTGCGCCATTTCCATCATTCGCCGAAGGTCGGCAATCTTTCGTTCCTTCTCGATGTCTTTCTCCGATTTTTCCCGATCCGGC
>CAMVIO010000054.1 GCA_947167555.1 uncultured Selenomonadales bacterium | reverse complement strand
AGCCCGTCCTCGTCGGCGAAGCGTTCCCAGCTTGCGCGGTAATCGTCGGCGTTCCTGTTCATGCCGTGGAACACGAACACGATGGGACGCCCCGGCGCCCAGTTCGCCGCGCGATAACAATAAATCGCAATCGGAGCGGTCGTAGCCCCCGTCGGCTCCTCCATCTCATAAATGGACTCGCCCACAGGAAGCTCCCGCGCGAAGGCGACGGAAGAGGTCGCCAAGAGCAGCAAAGCAAATAGTACAGAAAGATATTTTTTCAAAGATACATCTCCTTTCGAAAAAACTCCCTCCGTCATGCCTTCGGCATGCCACCTCCCTCACAGAGGGAGGCTTTATCAGTCCCCCTCTGTGAGGGGGATGTCAGCGAAGCTGACAGGGGGAGTCTTTTGGCATTTTTTACTTTCCGCCCAGTTCTGCCGGTCTCGGCGGGACCGGATTCTGTTCGTCCTTGAAGAGGCGAACGAAGGCCGCGCCTCCCCGGTCGAAGTAGAAGGAACCGACGGCGATGGACAGGAGATGACGGCCCGAGATGTCATAGTAGTAAATCTCGTTGTCATTCCAGACCAGATCGAAATACTTGTCCCATACGCGCATGTAGCCGGTGCCGTCCGGCTCCAGCACATACCAGAGATCGACGCCGTATTTGCGGGCGTCCTCGCCGTAAGTGAAGCGCTCGTCGATGAGCTTTTGCAGCGCTTCGACGGTGGCGGCCTCCGCCGGACCTTTCGGCGCTTTCTCCCGTTCCTCCTTCGTCATCGGCATCTTCACGAAATCCTTGTAGCCCTGGATTCGGTCGAGTCGCCAGAAGCCCGCTTTCGTGCGCGGCCCTTCGGGAATCCCGAAGCTCTTGCGGCTGTTCGCGGGGCCGACGGCGATATGGCTGACGGGCGGCTTCTCGCCCTCGGCCAGCTCATATTCGAGGCAGAGGTCCGTCCTGATTCCGCCGAACCAGCGCGGATACCATTTCACTGTCCTGCCGCTCACCTCGATGCGGCCGTACTTGATCTCCGTACCGTAGCCGGGGCGTTCGATGTACCAATACTCGGTAAGGCCGTCCCGATTGTCCCAATAGAAGAACATGTCGTGCAGGAACGCGAAGGAAACATCCTTCTTCTGCTTGCGATATTTGTCGTCTTCACCCAGCGGGAAGAACCACTTGTCCTCGGTGTCGCCGCTGCGGACATAGCCGTAGCCGCCGCGCTCACCGGTCGGCACCAGCACGATGAAATGGTCGGCGGGGTTCGTCGTCGGGTCGCCCGCGTCGGCCTTCGTCACCTTGCCTCCCTCGGTCCACTGCTTCAGGCGATAGACCTGTCCCGGAAGCTCCTTGCCGAGGTCGGGACCGTCGATGATCGCGTTCGACGAGAACGCCGTGTCGCTGACCGAGCCGCCCAGCTGGAGCACCATACCCGGAGACAGCGGCGACTTCGCCATGAAGTCGCTTTCGCGCTCGAAGACGTAAACCTCTTCGATGTTTCCGCGCATCTGCTGGCAGTAGATCAGGCGGTTGCCCTCGAGGCTGTAATGACCGGACGTCTCATGCGGAAAGGTCAGCGTAATCGTCCTGTCGTTCCATTTGACGGGCTTGACGTAGTTGTCGCCGTCCACGGCGCCGTACTTGTCAAAGGTGCCCGTGCCGTCCTCCTTCAGCACCAGATGGTATCCGTTGGCGATGTGGCCGATCAGCATGCCCATGCCCGGATAGATATATTCCTGCACCTGCACCCAGCGGCCCGCAGCTTTTTTCATATCGACGGGGCCTTTCGCACTCTGCATTTCCGCGTCGCGGTAATGGTATTTCTTATTGTGGTACTGATTGTCATAGCTGGCGTGCTTTAATTCCTTCGGCAGCTTCACGTTATCGGGGTGGTTCGGCTGCTCGGTCTGCATGATGTCGCCGAGCCGCAGGAACGCTTCGGAAAACGTGCCGTTCCGCTTCAACGTTTCCTGCCAGGCTGCGTCCACCGGCTCCTTGTCCGGCGTGCCGCGCGACGCCTGCACCGACGATTTCCCGCTGCCGCCCGAAGACGCCCCGCCGCCTCCGCCGCACCCGGCCAGCGGCACCAGGAGCAGCGCCGCCAAAGCCGCGCCCAAAAGCTTCTTCTTGAAATCCATTAGCAACCCTCCTCACTATTATTCCACTTTCTCAAACACCAATTTCGGGGATTCCGCGTCGTATACCGGGATCTCGGTATGGAGCTTTCCGTCCCGATAGTCGAAGGTCGTGAACCCCCTGAAATAGTCCACCGCGGGATTCTTGGGGCGGATTTTGAACTTGTCCGGGTCGGTTTCCCAGTTCTCGTGAATCACGGCAAATTCCACCGGGCCTTCCCATTCGTACTTCGCAAACCGCCAGGAAATCTTTTCGCCCTCGATTTTCAGCGTGTAATCCATCCTGTCCTTCGTCTTCCAGACGCCTTCGATGCGCGGCAGTTCTTTCTCCGTGACCACCGTTACATTTCCGTAACGGCTTTCTGTCGTCGGCGAAAGGACCTCGGACTTCTCCCCTGCGATGTCGAAGACCTTGACAAAATGCATCTGGCCGTCCTCGACCCAAAGGCCCGTGATCTGCGCGTAGTCCTTCTGATCCCCGCGCTCCCTGAGACCCGTCTTTTCGAGATGCAGCACCGTCTTCCCGTCCTCTTCCGTGACGGTGAACGTCGTTTCCAGCTGGGGGCGGTTCATCCAAAGAATCAACATGTGATTGCCGTCGATCTCGATGCGCGTGCCGTAGTCGCGGGGTTTCCACGCGCCGTCGAGGGACGCGCCGCCCGCGAAAGCAGTCGAAAAAGCGCCGAGAAGAAAAAGCGAAATGAGAGAAAGCATCGCCGCTGTTTTCATCGGTGCACTCCTTTCATAATACTAAGGGCGGGCAACAAAGGTGCTACCCGCCCTATACTTTTTTAGAAGTCGATACGATACAGTTTTTTCGCGCTCTCGTCGTACGCAATAATGCTGTTGCCCTTGACCGTGGCGAGCGCAAAGACGCCGAAGGTAAGCTTCCCTTCGCCCAGCTTCTTGCCGGACTTTTTCTCAAAGACGCGGAAATTGCCGTCTGGATCGATGAAAATCACATATTTGTCCGTGACGCAGAAGCCCTTGCGGCTGCCCTCCATGCCTTCATAGCGGCGAAGCTCCTTGCCCTTCTTGTCGAAGGCGACGAGCACGGGAACTTTCTTGTTCTGTCCCGGCTTCTGGAGAATTGAGCGCACAAAGATCTCGTCCTTGTCGGAAGCCACCGGATAGAACTGCGCGTTCTTGAAGTCCGGGCTCGTTTGGGTCAGATCCGGAACGATCTCCTGCACGTCCTTGATGGAGCCGTCCTTCAGCTTGCCCATCTTCAGCTTTTTGCCGCCGAGGAAGTAGAACTCATCCCGTCCGGAGATGCCGCCGCCGACTTTCGCGAGGAGCTGTCCCGGCCACTTGCCGCCGACTTTGGTGGTCTTGCCGTCATAGACGACCAGCGCGTCTTTCGGCCCTTTCCAAAGCACCACTTTATCGTTCATGGCGATCGTATGGTTGTCGTCCGTCTCCCCGAGATCGGTGAAATCGGAAATCGTCTCGCCCTTCATCGTGACCTTGCCCATGTGGGGCGGTTTGCGCCCGCACTGGAAATAAACGTCGTTGCCCAGCACGCCGAGCTCCCATGTGTTGATGTTGTTTCGAAGGTCGACGCCTGCCAGCTCGTAGACCTTTGCCTCATGCGAGCCGAATTTGAAAGTCATTGTCGGCGCCGTCTTCGGCGTCTCCACCTTCGGCGCACCGCTTCCGCTGCTGTTCCCGCCGCCTCCGCCGCAGCCGGCCAGCAAAGAGACCGCCAAAAGTCCGGCAGCCGCCGCGCTCAAGAGTTTTCCTTTCAGATTCATCAAGAAATTTCGCCTCCCATTCCTCAGAAATCAATCCGATACAGCTTCTTCGCCCGGTCATCATAGACGATCACGTCGTTGCCTGTCTTCGTCCAAAGCACGAAAGGACGCATCTCGATCTTCGCCTCTCCCAGGAGCTTGGCGGTCTTCCTGTCGTAGACGCGGAATTCGCCCTTCGATCCGGAATGGATGACATAGTTTTCGGTGACGGCCCAGCCGCGCGGCAGTTCCTTCACGCCCTCATAGCGGCGAAGCTCCTTGCCGTTCTTATCGAAAGCGATGAGCATCGGCGTATCGTCCTTCTCGCCGTCCTTCTTCGGCAGGAAATAGCGGATATAAATCTCGCCGTCTTTGACGCAGACGTTCTTGAAGGACACTCGCCCAAATTCCGGATCCATCTTCTGGTAGTCCTCGATCAGCTTCTTGCCGATCTTCCATTCTCCGTTTTCGAGTGTCTGCTCCCGCAGCTCATGCCCCCAAAGTACATAGAAATTGTCGGAGCCCGGGTCGCCCTCCGGGGAGCCGGACCACTTGCCGGCAACCTTGGCCTCTTTGCCGTCGTAAATCACCAATTTGTCTTTCTCGGTGGCTTTGCGGTTGGACTGCCAAAGAACGATCTTGCCGTTCGTCGTCATCTCGTGGATATCGCCGCTGGGGCCAAGGTCGACGAGATTGGAAATCGTCTCATTCTTCAGGGTGACCTTGTTCACATGCTGCAATTTATCTTCATAATGCTTAGTATCGGTGTGGAAGAAGATATCGTCGCCCAACATCACGATCCGGTTCGTGCGGATGATATTCTTGAGATCGACGCCCGTCAGCTCGTAGACCTTCGCCTCGGTCGCGCCGAACTTGAAGGTCATCGTCGGAGGCGTCGAGACCGGCGCCCGGGCGGGAGTCTCGATTTTTGGCGGATTATTGGCCGCGCCGCTTCCGCTGCCGCCGCTCGGCTTGCCGCCCCCACCGCAGCCCGTAACAAGAGCCGCCGAGACAAGACCCGTCAAGAGCCCCGCCGCGATCCGTTTCGCCAAAGTGCCTTTCTGCATAAAAAATCCTCTCCTTTACATATAGTGTTTTTATGTAAGTTGGAATATTATTCCAATCTTTCCACAATCAACTCAGCGGAGCCTTCCTCCAGGGAATTGTATTCGTCGAGATGGATATGACCGCCCGGTGTTTCCTCCGCCAAAGCAGAGAATATCCGCGCCAAAGACAGCAGCCCTTCTCTGTTGGCCGAGAGTGTCACTTCGCCGTCCCGGACGCCGACCTTGATAGAAAAGTTCCGCTCCCATTCTATGTGCATATCTGCCTCACTTCACGCAAACAACGCCGTGATCCACTTCTCCAGCAGCGCAAGAACCAGCCAACCGCCGACACAGACGATAAGATAGAGCAACAGCGCCAGGAAGAAATGACGCGTCCGCTTGCCGTTTTCCGGCAGGAACATCGCCGCGCTGAGCAAGTCCGCCACGAGGAAAGCGCCGAGGCAGAGCCCGCCGATCACGATGAACAGCAGGAAGAATTCCACCGGCGTCGAGTGCCCCAGGCGTTCTTTTCCGGACGTGAAAAACTCGATAATCTCCTGCGAACCCCAACCCATCAACACAGGCGTCGCCAGCCCCCAGGCCGTCGCCAGCAGGTAGTGAATCCAATGCCGCATGATGTTCTCCTTATTACTGGCCTTGCACCCAGAGTACTTCAGGCGTGCCGTCCGCTCCGACGCGGCACTGGCAGAGCTCCGCCTTGCCCGTCGCCGCGTTCAGGCGCGTCATGTAGAAATCCTCGGGATCCGCCATGACAGCGAACCCTTTATCCCGTTTCTCGTCGATCATGATCGGGCCTCGTTCCGCCTCGGCAAAGTCTTCGTCGACGTCCGCCCGGCGCGTGAACTGCTGCTGCATCGGGACGAGCACCGGCTGATTGCCGTTGACGTCATAGATTGTCGTCCTCTCCCACGCGTCCCCCGCGCCAATCCCATCGACATACAGATACCGCCGCCCGTCGGCGAGGCTCACCAGCACCGGGCGCTGGTCGTAGGTCTCGCCCCAATCGTCGAGAACGACGCCGTTCAGGCTGATCCTCTGCCCGCCATCGGAGCTGAAAACCCGGACCTGCGCGCTGTCGCCGTTCGCGAAGGACGCCCGCGCGGGAATATACGGGCGAAGCTCCATGCAGTAGGCTTTCGGGGCGCGGCAGTATTGTTCGACGAAAAGCTCCGGATGCTCGTCGAACAGGACCGTCGTGCTGAAAATGCCCTCGGAATAGCTGCCAATCAGATACGGATTGAAATAGAAGGACACGCCGGTGGGATCCAGCGTCCAGGCGATATTGCCGGCGCCCATCAGGAGATTGACGGTTTCCGCGCCGTTCGCCACAAAGGAGGCATTCGGGTACTCGCGGCAAAGCTGCGCCCTGATGACTTCCGCCAGTTTGGGCAGGTCTGGGCATACGTCGGACAGCACAAGCTCCTGCCCGGTCTTCGAGTCGAAATTCCGCCCGCGAACGCCAGACATGCCGTGGACGCCGCCCTCGTAATTAAAGCTCCACTCCAAAAGGCTCACCGCCAGGGTGTCGGCGCGGCGGATGAAAACGTCGTTCATATCTTGATAGTCTGGGAAAGAAGTCGCACCCGCCGCTTGCCGCTCCGCCCGGTCCGCCTTTGCCTGCTCGACCAATTTCGCGCGGAATTTCGCTCTTTGCTCCGCATTTTCCTTGTTGTACGCCCAAAGGGCCTTCTGCAGTTCCTCGACGCCCTCGGCGACGGCGGAGCCGGTAAAGACCACCATGGTCTCGGAGGAACGCAGAAGCATGCCCTGCTCGTCGGCGTCCAGCATTCGATGATTATTGACGGCAAGCTGAATCGGGCGAATGGACTCGTCGATATGGGACGCCGCTTCACAGACGGAAACAGGCGCGACAACCGGCGGCAAAGATTGCGTGGGCAGCCCTGCCCCCAGCGTAAACGCCGCCATGGCGGTCAGCGCGGTTATCCGAAGCTTCTTCATTGCATCATGCCCCTTTCTTTTCCTGTCAATCATAGTACACGCAGCGGTAGGTGACATTTTGGGGATTTTCCAGGGTGACGGACATCAGTTTTTTCCCTTGGGAAAAATCGTAGACAGACATGCACTCCGAATTCCGGACCGCCCATCCCCAGCCGATTACGCAGAGCTTCCCAGGAAGGACCTGGACGGAGCCGCAGGCGTAGGAAAATTTACCTGGGAAGGCGAAGGAGCGGACGGCAATCACTTGCCGACTGTCGGCGTCAACCGCGTAAGACCTGACAAGGGTTGATTTCCTGAGGTTGTTGTTGTCAAAAACCGTAATCCAGTCGTCATTCACCGTTACATAATGCTGGCAGGAGGTTTTCTGGCTTTCAGGAAGGCCGAATTCATCCCCGCCGCCGGACAGTTTCCATAAAATCTGGTCGCTTTTCCTGGTACGGTCAAGACACAAAATGGTATTGAGATGGCGGAAGGAGCAAATCAGATGCCCTTTCGCGCCGAGACGCATGGCGTTAAAATGCACATAATCCGGCACGTCGGACTTTTCGTTCGCGAAGTCGTTGGCGCTCTCTATCGCATCGGTCACGGAAAGGGAATAAAGCTCCGGATAGTCGATGCTTTTCCAGTCCCAGACCACTTTTCCGTGGTCGACTTCCTGCAGGTAGGAATAAACCACTTTCGAGCCCTGTTCGTAGCCGGGAATATTGTAAACCGTATCATGGATATAGCCGGACAGGATGTAGTGGTCGAGGTCCAGCAGCAGGAAATCGTGGCCGTCCAGCGGCGCGCCTTTGGCGGTGACGTCCGACGCCTCGAAGGTGATCCGCTTCACTTCGTTGAAATTCTCGTCCAGAATGACCCGCTCGCCCGGCGCGTAGCCGGTAAGCCCGTAATTGTCGTAGACGCCCGTCTGGTCATGGTAGCTGTAATAGGTCTTGCCGTTCACCACATGCTTTTTGAAATCCCACCAACCGGTATTCGCGCCTTCATTCGGCTGTTCCTCGTGCTTCGACCATACGATATTGCCTTTTCCGTCCAGCATGATCAAATTGCGGCTGAACACGAAGGAAAGGTAGAAGTTTCCCGGAAGATCGGTTGTCCCCTCGACGGCGATCTTGGCGAGTCCCTCTGCGACGACCGGCTGCTGCGCCGACGGAGCCGCCATTCCGAGGCCGCTCCAGACCGCCAGCATGAGAGCGGCCAGTGTCATGACGATAGTTTTTCGTACTCGCTTCACTACATATCATCCTTTCTTTACCGCTGTTTTCCCATCTCGCTATCCCATTCCCTGTGTCCATGTCACTTCCGGCGCGCCGTCCGCACCGACGCGGCAACGGCGCAGCGGGCGAAGCTCCTTCGGCGTGTCGAGATCGTTCATCAGGAAATCCTCCGGATCGGACAGAATGTAAAAGATATTTTCCCCCGGGTTTCCCGGCTCGACTGCACGGACAGAAGCATGTCGAGTCATCGTTCGCTCTGTCGGGACGCGCACAATCGCGTCGCCGTTCAGGTCGTAGATATACGTTTCATATTCCCTGTCGTCGGACAGGATATCGGCGTAGATGTATCGCCGCCCGTCAGCAAGGCTCACCAGCGTGGCCTTGACGTTCCGGGCGAAACCCGGCTCAATATACTTCGCGCCGCCGCAGAAAACGGTCAGCTTTTCGTTACCCGATACGATCTGCTGTACCTGCAGCGCCGTACCGCTGCCGTCGGCGAAGAGAGTACGCACAGGGAGCCATGGGCGAAGCTCCATGCAGTAAGATTTCGGAGCGCGGCGGTATTCGTCCCTGAAAAGCTCCGGCCGCTCGTCAAAGAGGATCGTCGAGGTGTAAACACCCTTGATCTCGTCCATCGCGGAGGAATCGAGATAGAACGACGCGCCGCAGGGATCCAGCGTCCAGGAAAGCCGCCCCTCGCGAGCGAGCTTGTCCACCGCCGCCATCACGGCAAGGCCGCCGTCCGCCATGAACGGCGCGTCAGGATAGTCTCGGCGAAGCTGCGTATCAATCGCGCCCGCCAATTCGCCGAGGTCGGCAAACACATCGGACAGGGATAGCTCCTTTCCCGTCCGCGCGTTGTAAGTCTTCGCGCCGATGAAATACGCGCTGCCCCCGTAACCTCCGTCATGCCATGTGCTTTCCAGGAAACTGAACGCCAGCGTGTCGGCGCGACGGATGAAGACGTCGGTCTCGCTGCGCAGCGGGTAAAACGGTGCGCCCGCCTTTCGCATGTCATCCCGAAACGCCGTCGCCGTGCCCGTCATATTCTTGCGCGTGTCCACCGCCCGCCATGCCGTTTCTTCGTTGTATTGACGGAGCGCGTCCCTGAGCGCCGAAAATTCTTCCGGCTGGGCGCCGACGTCGACGCTGTTCCATCGGGTGCGCAAAAGCTCGCCGCCCGCCCCGTCCGTATCGACGCAGTCACAGATAGTCACCGTCGGCTGGATCGGCCGCAGGCTCTCATCGATATAGGACGACGCCGATTCACAGACGGCGGAAGACAAAACGGGCGCTACCGACGATAACGGAACAGGCACGGTGTAAAGAGAAAAAGCGGCGAGGACTGCGGCAGCAAGTTTTTTCTTCAGCATAGGATTCCTCCCCGTATCAGTACACTACCGACGGGCCGTTTCCCGTCGGATCGTATCCCTGCGGCATGTCGCCGAAACGGAAGCCCTGCCATGATTTTTGGAGCACTTCCCATGTCTCGTCCCGTCCGAGGCCGACAGCTTTTTGAAGCTCTGCGACAGGAATCCAAAAGAAAGTCGCTTCTGTCTTCTCCGCGTTCGTCATATACACGTCCGCCGAGCGTTCAAAGGCTTCCTTATCGATTTCCATGCCGTTCGGGTCCGTATATTTTTCCGGCGTGAATGTCATCATCCCCGGCTGGATTTCGGAGTCTGTAATGACGCCCTGCTCCGTCGCGGCAAGATACGTGAAAATCATGTGGTTCGACTTGCTGACAAGCTGCCGCGCCACGATATATTCCCCGTCCCGAAGCCGGGGAATGCTCGTTTTCCGGTAAGACGTGTCGATATGATAATAGCGCTCCTCGCGATTGTTTTCGTCAATCACACGGTAGGCCGACAACTTGTTTTCGCCCGCCATCCCAACGAACCTCGGCTTGAACCCGGCCTCCGGAGTTCGGATCTCGATCGGCTTCCAGCCGTTCTCGCTCTCCGAATCGTATTCATAGCAGGCATAATCCAGATACATCCCGGTCTCGTCCATTTTCGCAATGGTAAATTCCAGCCACCCGTTACCGTCCATGTCGCTGACGCAGAAGCAGGCTTTCTTCGCTTTCGCGTCCTCGAAGTCGATGTTGTTGACGACGGGACTGTTCTGCAGCCCGACAAGCTCCAGCCCGTATTCGTAAGGCGCGGCGAAAGCCGTGGCGGAAAGGGCCGCAGTCCCAACCGCAAGCAGCGCAAATTTTTTCGCAAGTTTCATTTTAATCTC
>CAMVIO010000053.1 GCA_947167555.1 uncultured Selenomonadales bacterium | reverse complement strand
AAGAATCAGTTGACGGATTTTCTTTCCTATGAGATAAAAAGCCCGACGAATCTCAGAAAAACAAGAGAGATTCTCATGCATATCTGGTTTTACCAAGAGGATGATCAAATTCATCGCATGAGAGAGCAGGCTTCGCAGCTCATGGACGAATACCCGGATTATGCCATGGCGCTCCATTGGGGCATGTTGCTTTTGGTATATCCGGTTTTTCATGATTTGTGCCACATCATAGGAAGGATGGCGGAGTTCAGCGATACAATTACATCGAGACAATTAAAGCAAAAGCTTTACGACGAATGGGGAGAGCGTACAACGCTTTTTCATTCGACGGACAAGATCGTTGCCACGATGAAAGATTTGACGGTCATCACTGCAGAGAAACCGGGGAATTACAAGATCGCAACGTATGAAGTGAAAAATGAACAGATTGTTGTTTTTATGGTCAAGGCTGCTATGATGTCTGATGGAAATAGTTTCTTCAAATTGAGCGATTTGAGTTCTTTGAAAGTTTTATATCCATTCCGATATGAGATAAAAAGAGAATTCTGTTCTAGCGATAATCAATTTTCATTGAGTAATTTCGGTGGTGAATGGGCGGTCAGCGTTAGCAAACGACCTGCTTAGAATAATAAACTGTGCCTGCGTAACATGGGAGTACGTATGTTTCGATAGCATTACTGCCGGCGCGATGGCACAGAGTGTGGCGCTGGAAGCCGTAGCCGAGGGGCTCAGCACCTGTGTACGCGCTTCCGTCGATCATGATGCATTCGGCGAGGCTGCTCGTTTGCAGGACGGGCAGACGATTCTTCTCGCTCAGACATTAGGAGTTCTGTTGTGAGCTTAGCCGCTGATGAAAAAGCCCCGCGCTTGCCGATTGGTGAGCGCGGGGCTTTGTTGCTTGTTTCTTGCGCTATAATGTTTTTACGCGGGTTTCATTTCAGAGAGGCGCATGACACTGTCCAGCGGCAGGCCTGCGGCGTGGGCGATTTCTTCCAGTGACAGCTTGCCCATTTTTAGCAGTTGTTTGGCAACTTCCTTGCGCCCTTCCTTGCGCCCTTCCTTACGCCCTTCCTTACGCCCTTCTTCCCTCAATTCCTCCGAAGCGGAACTCATGATCTTTACCCCCTTTTCGTTTTCCTTGAAATACCGCGCCCGTTCGCGTAGTGGTGCGTAGTGCATGTCGTCGGGGTTTGTGCAGAAAAAGTCCTGCATTAAACGCCCCAGCGGAGAATCGTCTCGGCATTCTCCATTCACGAAAATGAAATGTTCGCCGTCGTCGAACGGCGTTTTCATTTCTTCGATATGGCGGTTGATGTGATAAATCGGCAATCCGCCGCCCAAAACGTCATGCTCGGTGATGAAGATGATGTAAAGCTCCGGCAGGGCATCGAAATCATCTTGCGCTTGGAGCGTGTTCGCGTCTATCACGCTGGCGTGGTATCGCGCCCGGCGCGGAGAAGCGCCGCTGTCCGTCCGTTGCACCTCAATGTTGAACCGTCGCCCCTTGCTGTCTGTCGCGTCTATGTCTAGGGTAAGGCTTCGTCCCTGCAAGTTCTTGTAGAGCGATTGCACCTTGACGGACAGGACTTTCAAATCGGGGCGCTCCATAACGATGCGAAGAACCAGCTCAGTGCATTCTGTGTTTCCCTCAAAGCATTTCGTCATGAAGATGTCGTCAATCAAACGGAATTTTTTGATGCGTTCCAAAATGTCGGGGCGTATGGTTTCTGCGGCATTTTTTCGCATAGCATCATCTCCTGGGACACAATTTCCAATCTTATTATACACCAATCACCGGATGTCGGGAAGAGAAAAGCAAAAAACGGTGTCCGTGGATGAAAGGTCATTACGGAAATCGTTTTTTGCAAATTCTCCGTGCTTGCTTGCCCAATACGGAAAAAAGCTGTATAATTCTACCGTTAGTGTCAAAACGTGTTTCTTTTTATGGAAAGGACTTTTTTTTTGGCGGCAATCACTTATGAATTGATTCAGCGGGATGAAGCGACCGGGGCACGGGCGGGGATATTGCATACGCCGCATGGGAGCTTCCCTACGCCGATTTTTATGCCGGTGGGCACGCAGGCGACCGTCAAGGCGGTCTCGCCGGATGAGCTCGAAGACCTCGGCGCGGGCATTATCCTGTCGAATACCTATCATCTGTTTCTTCGTCCGGGGATGGATTTGGTTCGCGAAGCGGGCGGGCTGCATAAGTTCATGCACTGGAATCGGGGAATTTTGACAGACAGCGGCGGGTTTCAGGTATTCAGCCTCGGCGAGCTTCGGAAGATAACCGAGGAGGGCGTGACGTTCCGCTCGCATATCGACGGCTCGAAACAGTTCCTTTCTCCGGAGATTTCCGTCGAGGTGCAGACGGCGCTGGGCTCCGATATCGTGATGGCCTTCGACGAGTGTGTGCCGTATCCCGCCGATTTCGATTATGCGAAGCAATCCCTCGCTCGGACGCTGCGCTGGGCGGAGCGGTGCAAGAAAGCGATGACACGGGACGACCAGGGGCTGTTCGGCATCGTGCAGGGCGGTATGTATAAGGAGCTTCGCATCGAGAGCGTGGACGCATTGGTCGATATGGATTTTCCGGGCTACGCGGTGGGCGGACTTTCCGTCGGCGAGCCGAAGGATTTGATGTATGAGATGCTCGAGCATTCGACCGAGCATTTGCCGCAGGACAAGCCGCGCTACCTGATGGGGGTAGGCACGCCGGATTGCCTTGTGGAAGGCGTGGCGCGCGGCATTGATATGTTCGATTGCGTATTCCCGACGCGCGTGGCGCGGAACGGCATGGCGATGACTTGGACGGGACGTCTCGTGATGAAGAATCAAGTCTTCACGCACGACCATGACGTACTGGAGAAGGGCTGCGGCTGCTATGCCTGCAGGAACGGCTACACTCGCGCATATATCCGCCATTTGGTGCGGGCGGGGGAGATTTTCGGGCTGCGGCTTTTGACGTTGCACAACCTGTATTTTTTGCAGGCGTTCATGCGTGCGATGCGCGAGGCAATCGTGGAAAACCGATTCGCGGAGTTCCGCCGCGATTTCTGGGCGAATTATCAACTGCCGGAAAAAGTTACTTAGGAGGATAAATAGATGAATGAAACATTTTTTGCGATGCTGAGCGCATACGGGCCGATGGTGGCTATGGTGATCGCGTTCTACTTCTTCCTGTATCGTCCGCAGAGGACGGAGCAGCAGCGGCGGGACGATATGTTGGCGACGCTGCATAAAGGGAACAAGGTCGTCACGGTGGGCGGCATTTACGGCGAGATCATGGAAATCAAGAATAATGTGATCGATCTGAAAATCGCCGACAAGGTGGTCGTCAAGCTGACGCGGAGCGCGATCAGCCGGAATATCACCCAAGGCAAATCGCCGCAGATGGAGCCGGAGAAGGATTATCCCGACGAGGATACGAAGCAGGATGAATGAAGGAAGCGAGCTTGCCGGACAAAAGCGGGCGCTTCGAAAGCGGATGCTTGCCGCGAGGCGGGCTTTGTCCAAGGAAGAACGCGCGGCGTACAGTGCGGAGATAACGGGAAAACTGATTTCTCATGCGGCGGTGACGCGGGCGCAGACGATTTTCGCCTACGCTGCGATGTCGGACGAAGTGCAGACGGAATCGTTGCTTTCAGGGCTTCTCGCTATGGGGAAAAGGGTCGCGATCCCGTGGATCACCGGGAAACAAGGGATGGAAGCGGCGCTTGTGCCTTCGATGGATTTACTGGAAGTCGGCGCTTATGGTATTTTGACGGTAAGGGAAGAGCAGCGGGAGATTCTGTCGCCGCAGGAAATCGACTGCGTGATTGTGCCCGGCGTTGCGTTCGGCATGGACGGGGCGCGGCTCGGCATGGGCGGCGGTTATTACGATACGTTCTTGCCGAAAGCGGAGCGGGCGGTCAGAATCGCGGCGGCGTTTCAGTGCCAGATTACAGAAGATATTCCGCGGCTTCCGCACGACTCCGGCGTCGATTGGATCGTAACGGAACAAGGTGTTTTCAAAGCAAATAAGAAATAAGCAGTTTGGTGGGAAAGTATGGAAATCAAGATTGGAATCGCGAGCATCGCGAAGAGCGGCGCCGAATACTGCGGCGACAGCCATAGTCTTGTCGAGCGGCGGGGCGGTATGACGATGATTTTGTCAGACGGCCACGGGAACACGGCCGCCGCGCAGCAGACGAGCCGCTGGGTCACGCAGCGCGCCCGGAGCCTTGTGCTGGAGGGAAAGGAAAACGATGTCGTCGCGAAAACCGTTCACGACGAGCTTTACGAAATGAAGGACCGGAAGGTCGCCTGCGCGTTGACGATTTTCGGCGTGGACGCGGAAACGGAGTCCGTGGCCATCGGTCGGAGCGGGCAGACGCCCGTCTACGTCTGGACCGAGGAATACGAGACGGTCTATGACGACGAGGCGACGGCGCTCGGCATGAGCCGGAGCGTCAATCCGCAGACTTACGAGCTGCCGTTGGCGCAGGGCATGATCCTCGTCGCTGTCAGCGAGGGCGTCCGCGTGGCGGGGAAGAAACGAGGCGGCGCGCATTTCGAGGAAGAGAAGCTTTGGGAGATTGTCCGAGGGAATCCGGCGGAGGACGCTGCGTTCATCGCAAAGAATATCCTCGACTACGCGTTGGCGCTCGATCAGGAACAGCCGTCCGAGGATATGACGGTGGCGGTGCTCGGCGTGGCGCCGGACAAAGCGGAAAACGCGGGCGTCGGCTTCCTGTCGGCGTCGTATCCGATCTCGGTTTTGGAAGCTTAATACTAAGAAGGGAAGGAACTATCGTTGAGAAAAGAAGAATTTGGCAAGCTGCTGATTGTCATAGCGGCGATTGTGGGACTGTTCTTCGCGTTCGTCTCGCCGCTGGCCTATTCGATCCGGCAGGGGCTTGATCTGCAGGGCGGCACCCATGTCGTTCTCGAAGCGGAGGACACCGAAGAAGCGAAGGTGAACGAAGACGCGATGCAGCGCGTCGTGCGCATCATGGAAAAGCGCGTCAACGAGCTGGGCTTGACCGAGCCGATCATCCAGCGGCAGGGCGCGCGCCGTATCATCGTCGAGCTGCCGGGCATCAAGGATCCGGACAAGGCGATCCAGGTCATCGGCAAGACGGCGATGCTGGAATTCAAGGACGAGGCGGGGACAACGGTGCTGACGGGCACAGACCTCAAGGACGCGAAGGAGCAGACCGACCAGTCCGGACAGAATCTGGTTGCGCTGGAGTTCAGCGACGAGGGCGGCAAAAAATTCGGCGATTTGACGACAAAGAACGTAGGCCGCACGATCGCGATCCTGCTTGACGGCGAAGTGCTGACCGCGCCGAACGTCAAGGAACCGATTCTCGGCGGCAAGGCCGTCATCACCGGTTCGCGTACATTGGAGGAAGCGCACAATCTCGCGATCCTTCTTCGCAGCGGCGCGCTCCCGGTCAAGGTCAACATTATCGAGACGCGTACCGTCGGCCCGACGCTTGGGCAGGATTCGAAGGACAAGAGCGAGTTCGCGTTCGCGGTGGGCATCGGCGCGGTGCTTTTTTTCATGCTTCTTTTCTATCGGCTTTCAGGTCTTATCGCGGATATCAGCCTGATGGCGTATGTGCTGATGCTGCTCGCGGCGCTGAAGTTCCTCGACGCAACGCTGACGCTTCCGGGTGTGGCGGGTATCATCCTGTCCATCGGTATGGCGGTGGACGCCAACGTGCTGATATTTGAGCACTTCAAGGAGGAATACCTGACGGGCAAGACGCTTCGCGCGGCGATGAACTCCGGTTTCAAGCGCGCGTTCACGACAATCTTCGACTCGAACATCACGACCATCATTGCTTCGATCGTGCTGTTCATGTTCGGCACCGGCTCGATTCGGGGCTTCGCGATCACGCTGGGCTTGGGCGTCGTGCTGTCGATGATTACGGCAATCTCTTTGACGCAATTCATGCTGAAGCTCCTGATCGGGGCCAATGTCTTCACGAACCCGTTTGTCTACGGCGCGAGCAAAGCACCGGCGGCGGAAGGGGGTGTCCGCCGTGCGTAATTTCGACATTGTGGGACGGCGCAAGATATGGTATTTCATTTCGCTGTGCGTGATTATTCCCGGCATTGTCTCGATGGTCGTCAAGGGCTTTAATTACGGCATCGACTTCACCGGCGGCACCATCATCGAGCTGCGTTTTGACAAGGCGGCCTCGATTGCCGATGTGCGCGAGGTGATGAAGGGCTACAATCTTGACAACAGCATGATCCAGCTTTCCGGCGATGAGAGTTCCGCCACGGAAGCACGGGACGTGATGATCCGCACTATGGACTTGGAGGAAAACGAGCGCAAGGCGATTATGGCGTCCTTGAAGGAAAAACTCGGCGATTACGCGGTGCTCCGTGAGGAAAAGGTCGGCGCCACCATGGGGTCGGAGCTTCTGATGAACGCGGCGATGGCGACGTTGCTTTCTTGGCTCTTGATTGTCGCCTATGTGTCGTTCCGGTTTGAGTTCCGTTTCGGCATCGCGGCGGTGCTGGCGCTGGTTCATGATGTGCTCGTGGTTCTCGGCGTGTTCTCGATCTTGCAGAAGCAAGTGGATTCCTCATTCGTCGCTGCGCTTTTAACGATTGTCGGTTATTCCATCAACGATACCATCGTCATTTTTGACCGTATCCGCGAGAATTTGCGTCTCCATTTCCGGCGCGGCGGTGATATCGTCGAGCTGGCGAACCGCAGTATTTACCAGACCTTGACGCGATCCTTGTATACGGTCTGCACTGTGCTGTTCACGACGTTTGCGCTGTATTGGTTCGGCGGCGATACGACGAAGGATTTCTCTTTCGCTCTGCTTGTCGGGTTCTTCAGCGGCTGTTACTCGTCGATTTTCATCGCGAGCCCGCTTTGGGTCACGCTTCGCAATTGGCATGAAGCGAAAAAAGCGCGGGTCAGATAACGAAAGGTAAGGTGGAAAGGTACACGAGACGTTCCCGTGTGCCTTTTCTGTTATGGGGGAAATCTCTTTGCGAAAGAAATGGACGATTGTGGGGAGGACAGACCCGTCGGATCAAGCGTTTGCCGAACGGCTCGGCATTTCGCCGTTCCTCGCGGGAATCTTGCGTCGGCGGGAGATCACCGACGAGCAGGAAGCGAAAGCTTTTCTGTATCCCGAGCGCTTTCAAGCGTATTACGATCCTTTCATGATGAAGGATATGGATCGTGCGGTGGCGCGGATACGGCGGGCGATAGAGGCGTCGGAAAAAATCGTCGTGTACGGCGATTACGACGTGGACGGTATCACAGCGACGACGCTTCTGGTGCGTGCGCTTCGTCGCCTTGGCGCCGTCGTGGACTGCTATATCCCGGATAGGCAGGAAGGCTACGGGCTGCATCAGGAATCGTTGCAAAAGCTCGCGGATGACGGCGCGGGGCTTGTCGTAACCGTGGACTGCGGTATCGCCGGTACGGCGGAAATCGACGCCATGCGTGGCGTGCTCGATCTCGTGGTCACCGACCATCACTTGCCGGGGGAGACGCTTCCGGACGCAGTGGCGGTCGTCGATCCGCACCGGGCGGACTGCGAATATCCGTTCAAGGATCTGGCCGGGGTCGGCGTCGCATTCAAGCTGTGCCAGGCATTGTTCCGTGAGATTCGAAACGAGGAATTTGAGGACGACCTGGAAATTGCAGCTCTCGGTACGGTGGCCGATATTGTGCCGCTGCGTTCGGAAAACCGGAAGCTGGTCAAGCGCGGGCTCGCCTGCATGAAGGAAACGAAACTCAAGGGCCTGCGGCAGCTCATTGAGGTTGCGGGCCTTGGAGGGAAAGACATATCGAGCGGACAGGTCGGCTTCGTGCTTGCGCCGCGCCTGAACGCCGCAGGCCGTCTCGAAACGGCGATGCGCGGCGTCGAGCTGTTGCTGACCGAGGACGAGGAAAGGGCGAAAGATATCGCGCTGACTCTGAGTGAATTGAACTCCGAGCGTCAACAGATCGAAGCCGATATTCTGGAGCAGGCGAAAAAGCAGCTTGCTTCTGTTGATACGGCAGCGGCGCGAACTCTTGTTATCGTTGGAAAGAATTGGCATCCGGGCGTGATCGGCATTGTCGCGTCCCGTCTTGTCGATCTCTATTACCGTCCGACGATTGTCGTCAGCATCCAGGACGGAGAAGGAAAAGGCTCGTGCCGCAGCATCAAGGGGTTTCATCTTTTCGACGCTTTGACTTCGGCAAAGGATACGCTGGTGCAGTTCGGCGGGCATGAGATGGCGGCCGGGCTCACGGTGCTTCCGGAAAATATTGACGCGCTTCGTGCGGCGCTGGACGCTTACGCTGAGACGCATATGAAAGAAGAAGATTATGTGCCTTGCCTGGCATTGGAATCGGAGCTTCGTCCGGAAGAAATAACGACCGATCTCGTGACGGAGCTTTCCAATCTTGAACCTTACGGAATGGCGAATCCGCGTCCGCTTTTCGGAAGCTTCGGGGTGAAAGGGCTTGATGTCCGGGTCATCGGGCGAGAAGGACAGCACCTGAAATTTTTGATGGAATCCGGGGCGCAGCCGATTCAGGCCATCGGATGGAACATGGCCGAAAAGAGCGTCATGGTGGACCGGGGCCCTGTCGATATCGCATATATGCCGGAGATCAACGAATGGAACGGAAAAATCTCGCTGCAGTGCAAACTGTCGGAGCTGCGTTCCTCTGAAGGCCGAAGCCCGATCTTGACGCGGGATATCCTTGCCGATATTTATCGCGCGCTGAAAAAAATGACGAAGATTCCCGAAAATATGGAAAGTGTCGCGAGAGAGTGCGGCGTCAATGACAGCACGGCGAAGACGGCGCTCAGGATTTTCGAGGAATTGGGGCTTGTCGTGCCGGACGTCGGGGGCTTTCGCCTTGCGCCGGCGCCGAAACAGAAGCTGCATCTGGAGGACTCCGAGACATACCGGAAGAGCGTCATCGAACGGCAATAACAAAAACGAACATAGATACATTTTTTATTGAATGTGCTATAATAGAACAAACAAACTCCTTGCTGAAGGTGGGGAAATTTTTGCTGGTACTTGGGATTGATCCGGGCACGGCGATTTGCGGATACGGATTTGTCGAAGCGGCGCAGGGGAGCCGTTTGATTCCCCATGAATACGGCTCCGTCACGACAAGCTCGAAAGCTCGGATGCAGGATCGTCTGATGAAGCTTTACGACGAGATCGACGCGCTGATCAAAAAATATCAGCCGGACGCGATGGGCGTCGAGCAGCTTTTTTTCAATCGCAACGTAACGACGGCGATTCCCGTGGGACAGGCGCGCGGTGTAGTGTTGCTGGCCGCGGCAAAAAACAATCTGGACATCATCGAGAGAACGCCTCTTCAGGTCAAGCAATCGGTGACCGGCTACGGGAAAGCGACGAAGGAGCAAGTCATCTATATGGTCACGAAGCTCCTGAACCTGCCCGAGCCGCCGAAGCCGGACGACACGGCGGACGCTCTGGCCGTCGCGATATGTACGCTGCACTGTATGGACAGCCCGACATGGAGGAACCGATAGGAGGATAAAAGGACGGTATGATTGGATTTTTGCGGGGACAAGTCGTTCAGCTCTTGACGGATTATTGCCTTTTGGACGTCGGCGGGGTCGGTTATCGCGTCTTTATTCCCACGTCGACGAGGAGTCGCCTGAAAACCGGGGAAGAAGCCATGCTCTTTACGCATCTTTCCGTGCGTGAGGACGCGATGACGCTTTACGGGTTCGAGAGCCAGGAAGAATATCAGGGGTTCCAGATGCTGATTTCCGTTTCCGGTATCGGCCCGAAAGTGGCGCTCGGCATCTTGTCGTCGATTACCGTGAGCAAGCTGTTCCAGGCAATCCACGGAAAGCAGATTGCCGTTTTGACCAAGCTGCCGGGCGTGGGCAAGAAATCGGCGGAGCGCATGATCCTGGAGTTGAAGGACAAAGCGGCGGAGCTGGACGGCGGGGAAGGGGAGCTTGAAGCCCCTGCGGAGGAAATCGGGGACAGCCTTTCCGACGCGGCGGCGGCGCTCTCGTCGCTCGGCTATTCGCAGGCGGAAATCTCCTCCGTCCTGCGGCGGGTCAAAGGGACGGCTTCCACAGAGGAAGCGGTCAAGTTTGCGTTGAAGGAATTCGCGGGGAGGAAGTAATTAGTGGAAGAACAGGAAGGCCGCATCGTGGCCAAGGAGGAGCAGCCCTCCGACGACTGGCAGTTCAGCCTGCGCCCGCGAAAATTCCGCGAATATATCGGACAGGACAAAGCGAAGGAAAACCTGTCCGTTTTTATCCAGGCCGCGATGAATCGCGGGGAGGCGCTCGATCATGTGCTGCTTTCGGGACCTCCGGGATTGGGGAAGACGACGCTGGCGGCGATCATCGC
>CAMVIO010000052.1 GCA_947167555.1 uncultured Selenomonadales bacterium | reverse complement strand
GATTTATCTTTATTGTCCTCTTTTATCTTCCCCTTCTCCGAAAGCCCCGGCGCCGCGAAACCATAATCGAACTGGGTAATCTTGTCCGCCTGCACTTCGACGTTCTGCACCGTATACAGCTTCATGCCAATAGTGAAGAGCTGATACATATCCCATCCCCGGAGGAATTTCTGGAGCTCCTGCCCCGCTTCTGTCCTGTCCGACTCGCCGCTTAGATTGCCGCCGCCCGGCATCAGAATCACAAGAAAATATTTGCCTTCCGGAACGCCTGTGAACGAATACGTCCCATCCTCGGCGCTTCGGGTAATGAACACATCCGCGTTCGTCGGTGCGATGCCGTCCTTATACCATGCGGTCAGCTCGTCCTGCGACAACGCGTTCATGTCTGCCGCACGAGAAATCAGTTGCAGCTCGATCGTCTTGTCCACTTTCGGCTTCTCGCCGCCAAGCGAAACGCCGAGACCGGCCGCGCTCCTATTCCCCCGTCCGTTGTCTTGCACGACCACGTTCAGCCCCAGATCCAACGGCCCCCTGACCTTGCCCTCGACGCTGCCGTCCGCCGCGCTCGCCGTACTCGTCATAAGCAAGAATGCCGCCGCAAAAGCCGCCAATTGTTTCTTCATAAATAAAAACCTCCCCATACTCATCTACGGAGAGGTTTCGACAAAAAATCCTTATTTCCTCTTTTCTTTTGAAAAGAAATTTAGCAACAGACTTCAACAGAAATGATGATCGACGTGCAGGATTGCGCGATCGCGCGGGCTTTTCGCCAAAAAACGTCGCAGGAACGCGCGGCGAAGCTCCCGGTCGCTCATCTCGAAATCCTCGGGACAGGAAACCTCGAATCGGATTTTGCGTCCGTCCCGATAAGGAGCGACATGGAAATCGTGCATCGAAAGCCGCGTGTCAATCGACGTGAGCAGACGCGACGCCAGCACGAAGAGCCGATCCGCCTCGGGATCGTCCGTCGCCACCGGGTCGATATGCACGGTCACGAAAATAGATAGTTCCCCTTGGATGCGCCGCTCCACACGGTCGGCAATATTATGCGCCTCTATGAGCGGCATTGCCGCAGGCAGCTCGATGTCCAGCGTCGCGAAAGTGCGCCCCGCGCCGTAAGCATGCAGGACGAGATCATGAACGCCGAGCACGCCTTTCTCTTCCATGACAATCCGCCGGACGTCCGCCGCCAACGCGGGATCGTTCGCCATGCCCATCAATGGCTCGGCGGCGTCCCGAAGCGCCCCCCACCCGCTGTAAAGAATGAAGCAGGAAACGAAAATGCCCGCCGCGCCGTCGATATTGATGCCGAACTGGGCGTAAACAAACAAGGAAACCAAGACCGCGGACGTTGCAAGGCAATCCGTCAGGCTGTCCACCGCTGCCGCCTTCAGCGCCGGGGAATTGATGCGCAAACCGACTTTGTTATACAGCCCAGCCAGTCCCACCTTTATGAAAAGTGACAGGCCCAAAAAAACGGCGCCCATCATGTTCATTTTCAGTTCCTCCGGCGCGAGGAGCTTATCCACGGAAGTGCGCATCAGCTCAAAGCCGACCAGCAAAATGACCGCCGCGATGAAAAGCCCCGCCAGATACTCGGCGCGCCCGTGCCCGAAAGGATGCTCCGCGTCAGCGGGCCGCCCCGCGATGCGGAAGCCGAAAATCATCGCCAGCGAAGTCCCCGCGTCGGACAAATTGTTCAACGCGTCGGCAATCACGGACACCGAAGCGATAAGAATACCGACGGCCAGCTTGACCGCGAAAAGCAAAAGGTTAGCGCCGATACCGACATAGCCCGTGCGCTCGCCGCACTTCTGCCGCGCAGCGTATCCCGCGCCCACATCAGGCAACATAAGCACGCGTTCCAAAATCATTTGAGCTCACTCCCTGCTCGTTGATAACGAAAATGAGAGCGTTTTACACTCTCCCCATAAACGCAGAACTGCCTTCCCGAATATACAGGAAGGCAGCTTCATTTTTTATTATTATAAGTGTACCGACACTGTTTGTCAATCGTTTTACGCCAGCACCTTCATCGTCGGGAACAACAGCACGTCGCGAATCGATGGGCTGTCCGTCAGGAGCATCACGAGACGGTCGACGCCGATGCCGAGGCCGCCTGTCGGGGGCAGGCCGTATTCCAGTGCCGTTACAAAATCCTCGTCCATCATGTGCGCCTCGTCGTCGCCCGCTTCCCTTTGCTTCATCTGCTCCACGAAACGCTCGCGCTGATCGATCGGGTCATTCAGCTCGGTGAAGCCGTTGGCCAGCTCCCGGCCGTAAATGAAGAACTCGAACCGGTCGGTGATCATCGGGTTTTCGGGATTGCGCTTCGCCAACGGAGAGATTTCCGTCGGGTGTCCGGTGATGAAAGTCGGCTGCATCAGCGACGCCTCGACCTTTTCCTCAAAGGCCGCGTTCAGTATGCCGCCGATACCGTGACGCGCTTCGTAGGGCACGCCAATCTCATCGGCCATCGCCCGCGCCTCGGCAACGTCCTTCGCCGCAAGGAAGTCTTTGCCCGTCGCTTCCTTCACCGCGTCGTTCATGCTGATGCGGCGAACGTTCGCGAGGTCGATCTCGACGCCCTGGTAAGTGATTTTATCTGTTCCCAGCACCGCCTTCGCCGATTCCCGGACGATGCCCTCGGTGATGTCCATCAAGTCGCGGTAATCAGCGTAGGCCTGATAAATTTCTATCGAAGTGAATTCCGGATTGTGCCTGACGTCAATCCCCTCGTTGCGGAATACGCGCCCCAGCTCATAAACACGCTCCATGCCGCCAACGACAAGTCGCTTCAGCGAAAGCTCCGTGGCAATGCGAAGGTACATATCCATATCATGCGCGTTGTGATGCGTGATGAACGGACGGGCCGCCGCACCGCCGGCAATAGTGGACAGCACCGGGGTCTCCACTTCGAGGAAATCCCGCTCGTCGAGATAACGCCGAATCGCCCGAATGATATTTGTGCGTTTCACAAAGGTATCCAAGACCTCGGGATTCATGATCAAATCCAGGTAACGCTGGCGATACCGCATTTCCACATCCTTCAGGCCGTGGAATTTTTCCGGCAGAGGACGCAAGGATTTCGATAAGAGGTCGAAATCGAGCACGATGACCGTAATCTCGCCGCGCTGGGTCTTGAATACGCGGCCCTCGATACCGATGATGTCGCCGATATCCAGCAAGCGGAACTGACTGTATTTCTCCTCGCCAAGCACGTCGTATTTGAAATAGATCTGCATGCGGCCTGACATATCCATCAGCTCTGCGAAGCTCGCCTTGCCGTGCCCGCGCTTTGCCATCAGACGCCCCGCCAGGCGGACCTTCGGTCCGTCCTCCTCGCCTTCCAGCTCGTCGAATTTGTCGCGGATGTCCTGCGCGTGATATGTGACCTCATAGCGGTGCCCAAAGGGCGCGACGCCCATATCTTCGAAGGTCTTCAGCTTGTCGCGCCGAATCTGCATCATCTCGTTGATATCCTCGACGCGCGGCGCGGCCTGTCCGCCCTTTTTCTGCTGCCCGTTTTCCACTGGTTTTTACTCCTTTTTACGCCTTGATCTTGATAATCTTGTATTTGATCGTTCCCACCGGTGCCTGCACTTCGACGACCTTGTTGACCCTTTGCCCGAGAATCGCCGCGCCCACCGGGGACTCGTTGGAGATGCGCATGGCTTCGGGGTCCGCCTCCGCCGTACCGACAAGGGTGTACTCCATATCTTCCTCCAGTTCCATATCGCGAACGACGACCTTGCAGCCCATCGTCACTACGCTTTTCGATTTCTTCTCCTCAGAAATGACCTCAACATTACGCAACTTCTGTTCGAGTTCCTGGATACGCCCCTCGATAAAGGCCTGCTCATTCTTCGCGTCGTCATACTCCGAGTTCTCACTGATATCGCCGAAGGCAATCGCCTGCTTGATGCGCTCCGCCACTTCAATGCGGCGCACACTTTTCAGGTTTTCCAGCTCGTCCTGCAATTTTTTCAGGCCGTCCTTCGTCAGAATCATCTTTTGGTCTGCCATCGGTCACTACTCCCTTGCAAATTAACATTGAAAAAACATTGAAAATGCCAAGGACGCGCCTTGGCACTAACTTTCCATACATTATAGTTATTTTGTTCTCTGTTGTCAACGCGCGAAATAAATGCGCATGCGCTATGCGGAAATCGGGTCGATGTCAATCCATACGTCCTGGCGAAGATGCAGGCCGTCCTTCCGCAGGAATTCTTGCGCTTCGGGAAGCGCGGCGGTTTTTATCAGGACGTCGAAACGGTAGACTCCCCGGAATTTCTCGACTACCGCCGGAGCAGGACCGATCAGCCGATGATGCTCGTCCCCGTTGAAAGCCTCAACAAAACGGCTGCGGAACGATTCTGCTTCCGTCCGTGCTTTCTCCCCGTTCTCATCATGGAACGTCAGCTTGATCAGGCGGCAAAACGGAGGAAAAAAAAGCATCCGCCGCATTTCCAATTCCTTCTCGTAAAAGCTTTGATAATCCTGCGCAATCGCGAAATGCACCGCATAATGCTCGGGTGTATAGCACTGCACGAGCACGCGTCCCGGTACGTCTCCGCGCCCCGCACGTCCCGAGGCCTGCGTGATGAGCATGAAGCAACGCTCCGCCGCGCGGAAATCCGGCATATTGAGCGAGGCGTCGGCACTGATGACGCCAACTGCCGTGACATTCGGTATATCATGGCCTTTCGCGACCATCTGCGTGCCCATCAGGATATCGTACGCGCCGGAACGGAACGCCTGCAGGATTTCCGTATGCGCGAATTTCTTTTGCGTCGTGTCGCGGTCCATTCGCACAACACGCAGTTCCGGCAGAAGCTCTTTCATTTCCGTTTCCAGTTTTTCCGTTCCCGTGCCGAAATAACGAATCGAAGTGCTTCCGCATTCCGGGCATACATCCGGAGGCGCGGCATGGATGTCGCAATGATGGCAAAGCATTCGCCCGTCTTTGTGATAAGCCATGGAAAGCCCGCATTCCGGGCACACGACGACATAGCCGCAGGCGCGGCACTTGACGAAGGTCGAGTAACCACGGCGATTGAGAAGAAGGATGGCCTGCTCTCCCCGTTCTTTCGTTTCCCGAAGCATCTTCTGTACCGCCCGCGACAGCACCTTCCGATTCCCCGTCCGGAATTCCGTGCGCATATCGACAGCGCCGACGACCGGAAGCGGGCGCCCGCCAATCCGTTCAGGCATAGAAAGATAAACAAGTTCCCCGGACCTCGCACGAAAAAATGTCTCCATGGACGGCGTCGCGCTGCCCAGGATCAGGACCGCACCGTGGAGCCGCGCAATCACCTCGGCGACGACCCGCGCGTGATAACGCGGAGCGTCGTCCTGTTTGTAGGACATATCCTGTTCCTCGTCCATGATGATGACGCCAAGATTTGCCGTCGGCGTAAAAAGCGCCGAACGCGCCCCCACGATGATGCCCGCGTCGCCGCGACGGATGCGGAAGAACGCGTCGTTTCGTTCGGCAACGCTGAGACGACTGTGAATCACGATGACGTCATCCGCGAACATCGCGCGGAACGCCTGCACAAGCTGGCCGGTCAAAGCGATTTCCGGCACGAGCACGATGGCCTGTTTTCCCATTTTCCGCACGCGCGCCACCGTCTCCAGATACACGCGGGTTTTTCCGCTGCCCGTCACGCCATGAAGCAGGAAGCCCTGTGCCTTTTCCGACTCCACCGACGTAAAGATTGACGCGAGCGCCGTTTCCTGCGCCGAAGAAAGCGGCGGCATAGATTCCGCCGCCGCTTCCATATCCCTATAGCTGTCGCGAAGATCGCGGACACGGGAAAGCTCCGCAAATCCCGTTTTTGCCAGCGCGCGGATTACAGGCCGGGAAAAACCTTGTTTCAGGAGCGTCGGGATATCGGCTTTTCCTCCGGCCTCAGCCAGAGCTTCCAAAAGCCGAAGCTGCGCACGAGCCCTCCGAAGCGTCTTGCGTTGCTCATCCGTAGGTATTCCTGTCAAACGAAGGGTTTCCACATATCGCGCCGCCGCGCGCGTTTTTGTCTCGTACGTTTTCCTCAGCCAGCGTCGTCGTAGCATCGTATCGAGAATCTCTGGAAGCGAAGCCGAAAGCCCCGGCATTTTTTGACGAAGCTCTTGAATCCCCAGCGTCCCTGCGTCGCACACCGCCTCATATACCTGCCGATACGTCGCGTCCTGCCAAAGATGCGAATCGGGCGCCGCCTCTTCCGTCTCATAGCGCACCTCGATCTTGACGCCGCTTTTTCCCGGCATGAAAAGCCGCATGATCTCAGCCGCCGGACAGAGATAAAAATCGGAAAGCTGCCGCGCCGCTTCAATCATCTGCGGCGTAAACCAAGCTTCATCATCCACCGCCTCGATGATATCCTTCAGCCGTTCATCCTCTTCCCCGGACGAAACCTGAACCACAAAGCCCTCTACACGCCGTCCGCCGAAAGGAACGACGACGCGCCATCCCGCGCCGACGCCCGAAAGTTGCTCGGGCACCCGGTACGAATACGCCTGTGCTACCCGTTTCACCGGGATATTCACAAATACTTCCGCCCTCAACATCTTCACAACTGCTTTTCCTTCAGCAGTTTCAAGACCTCCTCATAGTCAAATCGCGACGTGGCAACGCGCAGCCCTTCGTAAAGCGTCGCCTCGGACTCGGGAATACTGTATTCCTCCATCTCGGCGAAAATCCCTTCCAGTTGGTCGCAGTCCATATCTTCCGCCGCCATCCTGATTTTTTCGTAAACGCCTTTCATCAAATCCGCGCTTGCTTCCGGTTTTTCCCCCTCCTTATCCTCCGTCTTTTCTGCAAAGACTTCCGCCAACGGGGCTTTGAAGCTCCGATACTTATCCATGAACGCTTTGTGATGGTCGCGGATATATTCCATGTCCCCGTTCTTTCCTGCGTTCTCCAATTGTTGCGCTTCTTCCCCGAAAGCCTCCGCTCCGATGAGGCGCGCCGAACTTTTCAGGGCATGAACCTTGATTGTATAGTCTTTTATGTTTTCTTCCGTGTAAAAACCTTCAAGCTCGTCGGCCTTTTCGTCCAGCGACTCATAAAAAAGTTTGAGGAGCGGCATATACGCTGCGACAGAGAAACTGTTCCGGATTCCCAAGACGGGATCGATCCAGTCCTGCCCTTTCAAAGGCGCTAAAGCCTCGGGAAGTTCTCCTTCCTTGAGCTCCATATCGGGTTCCTCTTCGCCTTCCCCGTTTTCCGCCTCCTTGATCTTTTCCTTGGGCAGATAGGTGAGCAACATATTTTCCAATTTCCCGGAATCGATAGGCTTGGTCAGATAATCGTCAAAGCCCGCCGCGATATACTCTTCCCGTGCGCCGGAAATGGCGTTTGCGGTCAGGCAAATTGTCGGCGTAGCCTGATTGGGGTTGTTCTTCTGTGCCCGTAGTTCGTACAACGTCTCAATGCCGTCCTTCTTCGGCATCATATGATCCAGGAAGATGACGTCGTATTTCCGGTTCTGTGCCAGTACAAGCCCCTCGTCCCCGTCTTTCGCCGTATCGATCTCGACCAGCGTCTGCTTCAGGATGCTCTTAAAGACCATCAGGTTCATCGGATTGTCGTCCACTACGAGAATCCACGCTTCCGGAGCCGTGAATCTCTCCCGATATTTTTTGCCATTTCGCAAAGAGTCATGGTAGGACGCTTCATAATCGCCCAACGGCTCCCATTTGACGACTTTCTGCTTCAGCACGAAGGAGAATGTGGAACCGACGCCATAAACGCTTTCCACCTGCAACACCGAGCCCATCTTATCCAGTAAATTTTTGGTGATGGTCATGCCCAGCCCTGTTCCTTCCACGTTACGGTTTCGCTGTTCCTCTATGCGCTCGAACTTGGAAAACAGCTTGCCCATATCCTCAGGCTTGATGCCGATGCCGGTGTCTTTGACCGCCACATGCAGAAGTACATGATCCGGGTCTTCCTCGATACGTTCAAAGCCCACGGAAAACGTCACAGTTCCTTTTTCCGTGTATTTCACAGCATTGGTCAGGATATTCGTGATAATCTGTTTGATGCGGAGATCGTCGCCGCAAAGCCGCTTCGGCGTATCCTTGTCAAAATCCGGAATAAAGGCAAGTCCTTTGTCTTCCGCCCGCATTCGGATGATAATCACCAAGTCGTTGAGCAGCGACGAGAGATCATACTCCACAGGCAATATCTCAACCTTCCCGGCTTCGATCTTCGAAAAGTCCAGGATATTGTTGATCAGTCCTAAAAGCGTGTTCCCTGCCAGCCTGACGTTTTCCGAATAACCAAGAATGTTCTTGTCCTCGCATTCCCGGAGAATCGCCTCATTCATGCCGAGGATCGCGTTGATCGGCGTGCGGATTTCATGCGAGATATTGGAAAGGAACTCGCTCTTGGCGCGGGACGCGTCCTCCGCAACCTCTTTCTCACGGCGCAAGGCCTCGCTCGCTTCGAGTTTATTCTTGGCCCGAAGCAGATAGACGGCGGCGACCACCACTAGCAGCAGCAAAAGACCAAAGACCCAGACCACCAAAAGTGTGATATTCTCTATTCCCTCGGAGGCTTTTTCTTCCGGAACAAAACCGGCCAGCAAATAATTCGTGTCCGGGACTTCCGCCTCGAACAGGATTAGCTTCCCTCGCTCCGTCGAAAAACTGTGGGCCGCCGCCACCGAGACCTCCATTTCCCGATGCAAATCCCGATAATGGCCCTTCATTTCCCCGCTCTGCATGAACGCAATATCTTCAAGACTGCCATCCGCAAACGGAACGACTACATCCCCTTCCCGTGTGGCGACCAGTACCTTGCCGATGTCGTCGTAACAGCGGATGGAGAACCGCTCTCCAACGGCGCGAAACGGATACAGGCGATAGAGGACATATTTGATGTTCTTGCCGTGAAATACCGGATAAGTAAAAAGGATGCCCTGGCCCCGAACAAAAGTGATGGCGCTTTTGCCCCGGAAGGATGTCTGTATGCCGCTATATTGAGAAAAGGGGATCGCTTCCCCGTAAAGCGGCTTCCCGTCAATGGCCAAAAGCCCCTGCTTTACCCCCGAGTCATTGAACAGCATCGGCATAAGCCGGTCGAGCTCATCGGGACTCGATTCGATTTTCGAAGCGACATAAGCAAGATTTCCCAGCTCCGTTCCGAACTTCTCTCCCGCTTGGCTCGCCAGCGTCTCCGCCTGTCGCTTCGTCTGGTGTTCCGTATACGCGACCAAAAGCTCGCCCAGCCTGTCCTGGAACATCACGCCCGCCAGCAAGAGCGCCGCGCTGAAAACAAGCATGACGATTAGAGCGCCTTTTCCCGTCCAGATTGTCCGCTTATTCATAGATTTCTACCCCTTCGACGAACCAGTCCATGCCGGTAAAAAGCTCACGATCGCCGATTCTCTCTCCTTCTTCGCAACGCAGCGTTCCATTGTTGTCGTAAATGACGCCGGAGAATACGCCCTGGGCTTTGATGTGCTGCTGCGCCAAAGAGGTAAGGAAAACCGTCTTTTCCGATACCAAAGGGGACAGTTTGTGAAGCTTTACGGCGTCCTCCTCCATGTCAAGCCAGTACCCGCCGGAAAAATGCGTCCTTCCGCTCAGATAATCCCCAAGCACTTTCTCATAAACAACGTCCCAATCATACAGCGACGCCGTCAGGAATCGGTCGGAATACTGCTCGTACACGCTATCAAAGCCGATACTGAACAGGCCTCGTTTCTCCGCTTCATTCACTGCATAGGGCTTGCCCGCCTGGTAAGTAATCACGTCCGCCCCCGCATATTGCAACTTCGCGACGCTCTCCCGTTCCGCCACTTCGTTATCCCAACTCCCGGTAAAACACACAAGCAGCTTCGCTTTGGGGTTAGCTACGCGCATACCCATCGCATAGGCATTGATATTGCGATTGACCTGTGGATTCGGCATAGCAGCCACATATCCAAGCACTCCCGTCTTGCTCTCGGCGCCCGCGACGGCGCCGGCCAGATACCGCATCTGGTACAGGCGGGCAAAATAAGTGGTCTGATTTTTTGCCTTTCCGCTGCCGGAAACGGAGAAAAATGCGATACGAGGATGCTTGACGGCAACGCCCTCCACGTATCTCCCGTATCCGAAACTGGTCAGATAAACAACGTTCGCGCCTTCCGCCGCCAACTCCTTGACGGCAACCGAAATATGCGCCGCGTCCTCCGCAACGCTTTCTCGTACCTTGAGGATACAATGATGCTTCTCGCAGGCGTGCAAAAGCCCGTTGTAATGGCTCTCGTTCCATCCCTTGTCGTTTTTGGACCCGACCAGAACGCATCCGACCGTGATTTGCCGCCCTATCTCCGGGAGCCGGAAACTTCGTATCACGACAGTCAACGTAATGACAATGA
>CAMVIO010000051.1 GCA_947167555.1 uncultured Selenomonadales bacterium | reverse complement strand
TTCATCGTTTTTTTCCAGTCCATTAAAACGTCCTCCTCGATATTGATTTCCTTATGCCTTATTCCTTTATATATTATGGAACTGTCGAATAATGAACTGTTCATTTAGCTTGTCTAAATTCTCATGTGCGTCGTTGTCGTCAGTCGACGTAGCACCGCTACGCCTCCCTCCTCCGCCTAGCACATGAAAATTTATCCTACGCTATCTGCACAGTTTATTTTTCTCCAGTTCCTCACGCAGGAGCGCAAGCGCCGCCTGCGATGCACGAAATTTGATCTGTCCGCGCGTCCCCGTGAAGCTGTGCTTCTCCGCCACGGTTCCATCGGCGCCCGCCGCCGCGATGAAAACGGTACCGACAGGCGTGTTTTCGGTGCCGCCGCCCGGCCCCGCAAGGCCCGTGGTGCTGACGGCGATATCCGCGCCAAGAACCCGCCGAGCGCTTTCCGCCATCGCCCTCGCTGTCGGCTCGGAGACCGCGCCGTGCTGGGCGAGGATTTCGCGAGGAACGCCGAGAAGCTTTGCCTTGACTTCGTCGGTATAGGAGACTATCCCGCCTTTGACGTATTCGCTGCTTCCGGCCACATCGGTCAGTCGGCTCGCGACGAGCCCGCCCGTACAGGATTCCGCCGTCGCCACGGTGAGACCGCGCGTTTTCAGTTCACGACCGACGATTTCCTCCATTTTTTCGTCATCTGCGCCGTAAACGAGGCTGCCGAGCCGCGCGCGAATCTCGTTTTCCACCGGCGCGATCAGCGCTTCCGCCGCCGTCTCGCTTTCCGCCTTTGCCGTAATGCGGATGATTACGCCCGTTGGGCGAACCAAGAGCGCCAGCGTCGGATTCTTCTGCGCCAGGATCAGGTCGTCGATTTTCGTTTCCAGCATGGACTCGCCGATGCCGTAAGTATGCAGAACCCTCGAATAGATAATCGAAGAAATGCCGTATTTTTCCACCAAGTAGGGCGCGAGGCTCCGTTGGAACATGTCCTTCATTTCCGACGGCGGCCCCGGCAGATTGACGAGCATCTTGCCGTCCCTCTCCATCGCGACGCCCGGCGCGGTGCCCGCGTGATTGACGAAGATATGCGCACCCTCAGGAATCATCGCCTGCCGCAGATTGTTTTCCGTCATCTCACGCCCGATACGAGCGAAATGCTCTTTGAGCCGCGCCACGCAATCCTCGTCCTGTTCCATTTCCCGGCCCATGATCTCCGCCGAGACTTCCTTCGTGATATCGCCCCGAGTCGGCCCCAGGCCCCCGGAGGTGATCACGAGGTCGGCGCGGGTCAAAGCGTGGACGAGGACTTCCTTCATACGGACACGGTTGTCGCCCACCGTCGTCTGAAAGCAGACGTCGATTCCCATCTGGTTCAGCTCCCGCGCCATATACGCGGCGTTCGTGTTGACGATCTGCCCGAGGAGCAACTCACTCCCCGTCGTCACAAGCTCCGCAATCATATTCTTCCTTCTCTCTGAAAAACCCGTGAAGCGTCCGTGTTTTTAAGGATATTTTAACCTACCGGCTCGCATACGACATCGTAGGTGAACCCCTGCGACACGCGCGCCCGCACGATTTCCCCGGGTTGTGCGTCCGCCAGCCCCTCAACGAAAACCTGCCCGTCCACTTCCGGTGCTTCCCGATAGGAACGCCCGTAGGCCACGTTTTCCTGTTCCTCGTCGCTGCCCTCGATCAGCACGTCCAGTTCCTTGCCTTCCAGTGACTGGTTGATTTCCTCCGAAATCTTGCATTGCAGGCTCATCAGCTCATGATATCGTTCCTGCATGACGTCCTCGGAAATCTGCCCGGGCAATGTCGCCGCCTCCGTGCCGTCCTCCGCTGAGTAGGTGAAAACGCCCGCCTTGTCGAAGCGCTGCTCCTCCAAAAAGGAATAAAGCGACGAGAACTGCTCGTCCGTCTCGCCGGGAAAGCCGACAATGAACGTGGAACGGATCGCGACGCCGGGAATCCTGTCGCGGATTTTTCGGAGCAATTTTTCCATCGATGACCGCGTATCGGCGCGGTGCATTTTTTTCAGCAACGCATTGTCGGCGTGCTGCAAAGGAAGATCGACGTACTTGACGAGCTTTTCCTCCGAAGTGATCAGGTCGATCAATTCATCCGAGAAATAGCGCGGGTACGAATAAAGCGTGCGAATCCAGCGGACATCCTCGATTTTCACGAGCTCCCGCAAAAGGCGCGGCAAAGACGGCTCGCCGTAAAGATCTCGCCCGTAAGCCGTCGTGTCCTGGGCGATCAGATTGAGCTCTTTGACGCCGTTTGCCGCGAGCCGTTTCGCTTCCTCGACAATATCCTCTACTTTACGGCTGCGGTAACGCCCACGAATCATCGGAATCGCGCAGAACGAACAACGGTTGTCGCAGCCCTCGGCAATTTTCAGGTACGCGGTATAACCGGGCGTCGTCAGGATACGCGGCGTTTTCGCGTCGTAAATCGTCTCATTCTCGCCGACGAGAATCACGCGTTTTCCGTTCATAGTCTCCCGTACCGCTTCCATGATGCGGTGCCATGCGCCGGTACCGATAATCGCGTCGGCCTCCGGCATCTCGTCGAGAAGCGTCTGCCCGTACCTCTGCCCCAAACACCCAGCGATAATCAGAGAACGGCATCTCCCCGTCGTCTTGTACTCGGCCATATTCAACACCGTCGTAATGGATTCCTGTTTCGCCGTCTCGATAAAGGCGCAGGTATTGACAATCAACACATCCGCCTCGCGCGGCTTCTTCGTCAGTTCGACGCCGTTTTCCCGCAGCAGGCCAAGCATGACCTCGGTATCGACTAAGTTTTTCGCGCAGCCGAGACTGATAATACCGGCTTTCACTGGTGTTCCCTCCCAAAACCTTCGCAAATCTTTCGCCCAAAAATCTACGAATAAATCTATATATAGCAGTATAACAAAAAACAAACACAAAATAAAGGAAATGGGCAAAATAAAAAATGCAGACGGACAAATAACGCCTGCATTTTATCCTTTTATTTGAATCGCACGTTTTGCAGCCAGTGGTCAAGCAACGTGCTTCGCTCCGCCGACGTGAAATTCTCATTCTTATCGAACAGCGCGATATTTTTTCCGACGAGTTGCTTGTAAGCAAGCGTTCCGGTATTTGTCGGAACGAAAAACACATTTTCCTTCTGGAGCGTCATCTGCGCGCCATCGGAAAGCAGCCACTCGAAAAAATCCTGAGCCAACGGCCTGTCATTCCGCAAAAGGCCCGCGCCCGTCAGCATATACGCCGTTCCGTCCGTCGGATAGACAATGCGGATCGGATAGCCGTCAGTGATGTAGCGAAGCGTCTCGCTCTGCACGGCAACGGCGGCGTCTACTTCCCCCATGCCCGTCATCCGTACCGGCGTAGATAGGAATTTCACATATTGCACAACTTTCGGATGAAGCGCGGAAAGCTGTCGCAAGACCTCCGGCTCACCGTAGACCGAGACCATCGTGAAATAAAGATTCGACGCGGCGTCGGCGGCAAGGAAATCCGTCATGCCCACCCGCATATCGGGATAAGCGGCAAACTCCGCCCAAGTCTCCGGAATGCGCGGCATCGTGCGCAGATAATCGCTGTTCACGCAGAACACGACCGGATCGTACCAAACGCCCGTCCACGCGCCTTCCTCATCCTTGAATGCGTCGGCCACCGAATCCGTTCCCTCCGAAAGGTACGGGACGAAAGCACCCTTCATCGCGCCTTCACGCATGATGCGGCTGTCCGCCAATACAAGGTCTGCGTCCGGCTGGTTCTTTTTGTCGGAAAGGGCTGCGGCCAGTTCCTCCGGCGTCATCGGAATGAATCGCACGTTCACCTTCGCCATTTTTTCGTACTCTGCGGCCAAAAGCCCCGCTTGCTCCGCCGGCATCGTCGTGCAAACCGTGACCGTCCGCCCGGACTGTCCCGGCGTCTTGTCGGCGTACCCCGAAAGCAGCGACGCCCCGAGCACCGTACCGAGTACGAGCACAAAGGCCAGGAACAAGAGCGAAGTGTATCGTCTCATTCAAACTTCCCCCGAAAACTGCAAGATAGAATCCTGATGAAAAAAGCGGCGAGCGTTGGCTCGCCGCTTTGATAACATTATGCTATCAAAATTATTCGCTGTGGCGGAGCCACGTCGGAATGTCGATAGCGCCGAAGTTTCCGCCGAAGGGCGAAACCGGCTGCTGTTGCGGTTGCTGGGGCTGCTGCGGAGCCGCCTGCGGCTGTCCCTGAGCCGGCCTCGGATTTTGCCGCGCGCCCGGCTGCATCTGCTGATTCGCCGCAGACTGAGCGGGAACCCCGATGATATCATCCCCTGCGTCGAAGCCCGTCGCGATGACCGTGACGCGCACCGTCTCGCCGAGCGTATCGTCCAGGGCCGCGCCGAAGATGATATTCGCGTCTGGATGAACCTTTTCCGCGATTTCCGCCGCCGCCTCGTTGACGTCGTAAATGCTGAGCTTTTCCGCCGAACCGGTGAAGTTCAGGAGTACGCCGTGAGCCCCTTCGATGGACATCTCGAGGAGCGGGGACTGTACCGCCTCCTGCGCCGCCTGCGTCGCCGCATTGTCGCCGGAGCTTTCGCCGATGCCCATCAGCGCGGTGCCCGCGTCCTTCATGATTGACTGCACGTCGGCGAAATCAAGGTTGATCAGTCCCGGCACCACCAGCAGGTCGGAGATGCCCTGCACGCCCTGATGGAGCACGTCGTCCGCGATGCGGAAGGCTTCCATCATTGGCGTATTACGGCTGACAATCTGCAACAGCTGGTTGTTCGGGATCGTGATGATGGTATCGACAGCATCTTTCAGATTGCGGATACCCATTTCCGCGTTCTGCATCCGCCGCTTTCCTTCAAACTTGAACGGCTTCGTGACGACGCCGACAGTCAGCGCGTTCGCTTCCCGCGCGCACTCCGCGACAATCGGAGCCGCCCCCGTGCCGGTGCCGCCGCCCATTCCGGCGGTAATAAAGACCATATCCGCACCGGACACTGCCGCAATGATCTCATCGCGGCTCTCCTCAGCCGCCGCTTTGCCGATTTCCGGCTTCGCGCCGGCGCCGAGTCCGCGCGTCAGCTTCTCGCCGATCTGGAGCCGCTTCGGCGCCAGGGATTTCATCAAAGCCTGCGCATCCGTATTGATGGCGATGAATTCAACGCCTTTCAAGCCGGACGAGATCATCCGGTCGATCGCGTTCGAGCCGCCGCCGCCGACGCCAATAACCTTGATCTTGGCCATATCGGTCATTACATCAGCATCCAATTCAATCACAAATACCCCTCCATGCCGGGCAATTCCGCCCTATACCTACCCTGCGCAACCGCGCATGGAAAAATTTCCGTCTCGTACTTCCATATTCTACTATGAAAGCGGATTTCATGCAAGTCTCCCTTTTTTCGCGAAAATAAAGCACTCCCCAAAAAACATGCCCTGTTTTCACTTGTTTTTATAATTCAATGTTTCCTTAAATAATATCTGCGGATGATGGCAAGATTCTGAAAGATGCGAAGTCCGAAAGCCAAAAGCGCGACATAATAGAGGTCGATGCCGAGATGGTCGCCGACGTAGACAAGAAACGCCGCCAAAAGACCGTTGATGAAAAACCCGGACATAAAGACCATATTTTCGAAACGATCATCCAGCGCGGAACGGAAACCGCCGAAAACGGCGTCAAGGCCCGCGAGAAGCGCAACCGAAAACAGCTTGGAATACGTCACTGGGATGACCAGCGGACAAAAGCTGCCGAGCAGGAGCCCGATGCCCAAGCCGAGCAATGCAAGGATCATGGCTTTTCCTCCTCCGCTTCCTTCGCGTAACTGAATTGCGCCGCTCCTTTATAGGCAGGAACAGTGACGGCCTGCGAAGCTTTGACCTCGAGTTGGATGCCCCAGACCTGCAATGTCTCCATCACGCCGCCGCGCATACGGAGCGCGTTTTCCAATGTCGTGCTGTCGCCTATCGCGCGAATCTCATAAGGAGGCGCCGAGCGCACATTGTTCACCGAAAGCGTCGGCCCCGCGCAGCGGATTTCCGAGGTCGCGACAAGACGCTGCCCGTTGACGGAAATCGCTTCCGCGCCCGCCGCCCGAAGCTCGTTAATGACTTTCAGGAGATCGTCGTCGTGAATGATGTAAAGATTCTGGTTCTCGCCCGCTTTCGACTGAATCTTGCTGTCGTCGATGGTCACGACGACGCCGGGCCCTGTCAGAGCCGTCATGCCCGAGCGAAGGCGAAGCTCCTTCAGGATGCGCTCGCCTTCCGAGCCGCCGGGCGCTGGCTGCGCCTTTTGCAAATTCGCCACTTGCTCCTGCAGCGCGTCGCGTTCTTTCTCCGCCTCGATCAGACGCGCCGAAAGCTCCTCCACGCGCTGGTAAGGCAGTGACGCTTTCTGGTCCATCGCGATACGGAACTGCAAAGCCAGCATGAAGCCGAGAACCATGCAGACAAAGGCAATAGAAAAATGCCCTCGCTTATAGGTCATCATATTTTTCGATGCGCCTCACTTTTCATCTATCGCCGGAATAAACGGCGCGGAAGTAGTCAAATCAATGAACTTGATCGGTTTTTGCGTCGTTCGGAGATCGCCGAGAAAACTTTTCGTGAGCTTCACTTTCTCCTCGATCCGATCCAGCACGCCGATGCGGATCTCCGCTGCATCCGTCGTACGGACGACGACATAGCCCGGATTGGCCAGGTTCACCTCAGCAATCTGCGCAAGCTCTGTCTCGTCAAGCGGCGAAAGATACTGCAGCGCCAAAATAATCTGCTCGTTCCCGAACGTATCCCCGATGTATAAATCCCTGGCCTCAACCCCCGACAAAAGCGGTATGGTCTGCAAATGGCGCACGCGATACGCGTTCAGTACCATACCTTTGCGGTCAAGATCGAGAAAGCCAAACTCGCAGGCCACACAGGCCACAGGGCGCCGTTCCTCCACCTCGATGTAAATCCCGTTCGGGAACGTCCGCTTCACGATCGCCTGCTCGATGCGAAGGTCTTTCCGGAGGTTCTGCACCGCCTTGTCCGTTTCGACCTGGAACATGTGCTGCCCTTTGTAAACGCCCGCAATCCTCATGATGTCGTCCTGCGGTACATAGGAATTTCCCTTGACATAGATATTTTCCAGCTTGAACACGGGAAGATAAACGACGGCGGCGATGGCCACAGCGACGAATCCCAGGAATCCGAACACCTGAAAAAGCCAATGCCATTTTTTCGGCGGTGTGCGCGCGGGAGTCTCGTCTACCATCATTTCCTGCATCTGCTCATCGCCCATCGCCGTCACCCCCTTGACGATTCTTTCCGTCTTACTCTTTTACAGCCATTTTCAACAGCTGTTCACAAAACTCCTCGAAAGATATACCCGTCGCTCTTGCCGCGTCCGGTACGAGAGACGTTTCCGTCATGCCCGGCATCGTATTGATATCGATGACGTAGGGAACGTCCTCCGCCGAGAGCATCATGTCGATACGTGCGACGCCCCGGCAGCCGAAGACGCGGAACGTCTGCTCCGCCGTCTCCCTGACCCGCGTCATGGCTTCCGCGCTGATCCGCGCGGGGATGATATGGCGAGATGCGCCGACTGTATATTTGCTCTCATAGTCGTAACGCCCCGAAGTCGTCGTGATTTCAATGACCGGCAAAGCGTCGCATGTTTCCGGCGTTCCCCAGACCGCCGCAGTCAGCTCCGGCCCGTCGATAAATTCCTCCACCAGCACCTCGTCGCCATAAGAAAACGCCTCGTCCAGCGCATCGGGAAGCTCTGCCGCGTCCTTGACGATGACGACGCCGACACTGGAACCTTGCTCCGTCGGCTTGACCACGACGGGAACCGGCATTTCCCGAAGTATCCGGGCCCGCAGCCCGGCCCGGTCGCCAGCACGATAGGCACGCGCCTTCGGCGTCGAGATGCCCGCCCCGAGCATCACGTTCTTCGCCGCCGCTTTGTCCATTGTCATGGCCGACGCCAACACGCCGGAGCCGGTATAGGGAATACCCATCAAATCCAGCACCGCCTGCATACGCCCGTCTTCACCATAGGCTCCATGCATGGCGTTGAAAACGACGTCGGGGCAAAGGCGTTGCATATCGGAAGTAAAATTACGCGGCGAAAATTCCAGCCCTTCCGGCGTGTACCCTTTTTCTCGAAGCGCCGCCAATATCGCCGCGCCGCTTCGCCGCGAGACCTCCGCCTCCGAAGAAGGACCGCCCATCACGACGATGATTTTCTTATCTTTCATGCTTTCTTTTCCCCCTGTGCCGACAAGAGCGCCAGCAATTCTTCCCCGGTCCTGTAAATATCTCCCGCGCCCATCGTCAGCACAAGGTCGCCGTCCCTGGCGATGCTTTCAAGATACGGCGCGACGTCCGCCCGAGACTTGATATATTTCGTCGTCTGCCCCGTCGTTTCCGCAATGGCGTTCACGATTGTCTCGCCGCTGACGCCTTGGATTGGTGCTTCCCCCGCAGAGTAAACATCCGTCAAGATCAATAGGTCGGCGTCCACGAACGCGCCGCCGAATTCTTTCTGCAAGAGCTGAGTGCGCGAATAGCGGTGAGGCTGGAATGCGCAAATCAGGCGTTTCGGGTTCGTCTGCCGCGCCGCTTTCAGAGTCGCCATGATTTCCGTCGGATGGTGCGCGTAATCATCCACGATCCAGACGCCCGCCGCACGCCCCTTTGTCTCGAATCGCCGTTTCGCGCCGTGGAACAACGCGAGGGCCTCCGCGCCCTTTTCCGGCGAAACGCCGCAAAGGATTCCAGTCACCACCGAGCCGAGCGCGTTCAGCACGTTATGACGACCGGGAATGTTCAGCCTCACGCGAGTCAGTTTCTTTCCGTTTTTTTCCACGTCGAAAGCAACGCCCGTCCCCTCCGGCGCAATATTCGTCGCCCGGTATTCGGCCTCTTCCGACGTACCGTAAAAGACGACGCGGCGCGGAAGATTTTTCGAGATTTCCCGCAGGTTTTCGTTTTCCGCGCAAAGGACGCAGGTTCCCGTTTTCTCGTCCGTATTTTCAAGGAATTGCCGAAACGCCTTTTTGATGTTCTCCATCGTGCCGTAATGGTCCATATGGTCGTTCTCGACATTCGTGACCACTGCGATATGGGGCATCAGCTTCAGGAACGAGCCGTCGCTCTCATCCGCCTCCGACACCAGATATTCGCCGCGTCCGAGCCGCGCGTTGCCGTCCGCCAGATAATCGACCTGCCCGCCGATGATGATGGTCGGGTCGACGCCGCCATGTTCGAGAATCAAGCCAATCATCGAAGTCGTCGTAGTCTTTCCGTGGGCTCCGGCGACGGCAATGCCTTTCGCCGCGTTCAGGAGCGCCGCGTTGACATCCGAACGGTGCAGTATTTGAATTCCCTGCGATTTCGCCGCTGCGACTTCCACATTGTTCTCCGGAATCGCGGTGGAAACGACTACTGCGTCTGCGCCTTTCACATTCGCCGCGTCGTGCCCTTCGAATATTTGGGCGCCACGCTTCGCAAGCTGCTCCGCAGTCGCGGACATTTTCTTATCCGACCCCGAAACCTCATATCCTTTGTCCAGCAATATGCGCGCCAGCGCGCTCATACCGGCGCCGCCGACGCCGATGAAATGGATTTTGCGGATTCCCTGAAGCATTAACGCTTCCTCCCTTTTATTTCTTCACAACGGCCAGTTCCTTTTTTCCCCGTGCCAGCCGAATCACTCGGCTCGCGATTTCGTCCGCCGCCTTTGGACGTCCCAATTTTTTCGCGGCTTTCGCCATACGCCGAAGCTTCGCGTCTTCGCTGAGAAGCTCCGCCAAGACCGACAGCAACCGTTCCGCCGTCAACTCCCGGTCGAGGATCATGCGTGCCGCCCCCGCCGTCGCGATGGCGCGCGCGTTCATTTCCTGATGGTTCGCCGCCGCGAACGGATACGGAACAAGAATCGACGGCACGCCCCGCGCCGTCAGCTCCGCGATTCCAATGGCGCCGGCCCGGAACACCGCCACGTCGGCGCAGGCAAGCGCCTGCGGCATATTGTATAGGTAAGGCTCGACGAAAAGATTGCCCGCCGCATCGAGATCGACGCCAGCCTCTTTCAGGCTTTGCATCGTCTCGTCGTAACCGGCTTTTCCCGTCACATGAAGGATCTGAACGCCGTCCCTGCCCGCGTAATGCGCGAGCACGCCGACCATCGCGCGGTTGATGCTGCGAGCGCCCCGGCTGCCGCCGGACACCAGCACCGTCTTCGCTTTCGGATCGAGGCCGAACATTTCTTTTCCGTCCTCGCTCCGCGCCCGCATCACTTCCTCACGGATTGGGTTCCCCGTAAAGACCCTTTTCCCTTTCGGGAAATGCTCCGCCGCTTCCTTAGTTCCCATCGCAATGCAGGAAACGAAACGAGCAAGCAGACGGTTCGTGACCCCCGGCATGACGTTCTGCTCCTGGATCAGCGTGGGAATCCTCATCAG
>CAMVIO010000050.1 GCA_947167555.1 uncultured Selenomonadales bacterium | reverse complement strand
TTTTACTCCTGCTACCTGTTCGACTTCGACTACACACTGGCCGATTCGTCAAAAGGCATCACCGACTGCTTCCACAGCACGATGGCGGCCTTCGGCTTGCCGCCGGTGGACGATATCGTCATTGAGCGCACGATCGGGTTGCCGATGCGGGACGCCGTGCGGAAGATTACAGGTCTGGACGGCGACGAAAAGATCGAGGAATTCCTGACGCATTACCGCGCGCTGGCCGACAAAACCATGACCGCGAAGACTTTTTTCTACCCGGAGGTGCTGCCTGCGCTGAAAACGCTCCGCGAACGCGGCGCGAGAATCGCGATCATCTCGTCCAAGACCTCCCATCGCATCCGCGAAGCCTTCGTCCGGGACAAGGCCGAGGATCTCATTGACTTCATCATCGGCTGCGAGGAGGTAAAGGAACTGAAGCCGTCGCCCGAGGGAATCTTCCTCGCGCTGGCGCGGTTCGGAGCAAAGCCGGCGGACGCGCTCTATACCGGCGACAGCACCACGGACGCCGCCGCCGCGAAGAATGCGGGCGTCGCTTTCTACGGCGTTACGCACGGCGTGACGACAGCAGAGGAGCTGGCCGCGTACCCGCATCAGGCGATCGGGGACACGCTGGAGACGGCGGCCAAACTGATGAAAAACTGATTGCACTTCCCGCAATCCTGCAGTATTATACAGATAGATTCATACTTATTGAAAGGTGGAAAAAACTATGGAAAATGTGATCACGGCTATTTTCTCGGAGGAGAACGAAGCTTATCGGGCGTTCTCGGAGATCAAGCAGGGAATGGTCAGCCAGTCCTGCATCATCGCGCATCTGGGGTTGCTCAAGAAGCAGGACGGTCATATCGTGATCGCCGACGCGGCGGATTCCGGCGTCACGACCACTGACGATACGCGTTTCGGCGGCATGATGGGCATGCTGATCGGAATCATGGGCGGCCCGCTGGGTATGCTGTTCGGCATGGCGATGGGCTCCATGATCGGGCGCATCAAGGATATCGGAGACGCGAAGAAAGGCGTTTCGCTGATCGAGCAGGTCTGCACGAAGCTCCAGGACGGCGACGTTGCCCTGATCGCGTTGGCGCAGGAAAACGACGAGAAAATGCTTGACTCGCGGCTTTCCCCGTACAAGGTCGAGATCACCCGTTACCCCGCCGCCGAGGTTGCCGCCGAAGTCGAGCAGGCCATGAAGCTTCAGGAGGAGCTGGCCTCCGACGCACGGAAGAAGCTGCGCGAGGCGAAGAAGGCCGAGATTCGCGAAAAAATCGTCAAAAAGGGAGAAGCCATCCGGGAGGAGTTCAACAAGATTTACTCGAAATGAGGAACTGAACCATGAAGCAATTCCAGTTTACCTTTCGGGATAACAAGGCGCTCGAAAAAGAATTGAAAAAACTGCGGCAGTGGGTCAGAGGCAGATTCTGCTCCGGTTTGCTGATCCAGATGTTCACCGAGACAGCGGATCGCAGGCGGATCGAGCGCGCATGCGAGACCATCGGGCGGATACTGCCGGAAGCCCTTTACGCGGGCTGCTCCACCAACGGGAATATCGTCAACGGCGATTTCTCGGGGGGCTCCGTCGCCGTCGTCTGCACGCTGTTTGAATACCCGACCACAGAAGTGGAATTGCTGCAGTACCCGATGCTGCCCGATACGCAGGAGCGAGTTGCGGAAACGCTCGCGGAGGAAGTCGGGAAACGGCCGTGGGTCAAGGCGGTGGAGATGCTTGCCACGATCCACCGCGCGTCGATGACGGCGCTTTGCGACGGCCTATCCCGTATCCGGTCGGGCGTCCAGCTTTTCGGCGGCGGGGCTTTCTGCGAGGACGTGGGGGGAGATGACGCCTGCGTTTTTTCCAGGGCTGGAGGTTATCAGGAGGACGGTGCCGTATTTATCCTTTTCGGCGGGGAAGATTTCCATGTGGAGAGCTTCTATGTCACCGGCTGGAAGCCGCTCGGCTCTTTCATGGAAGCCACAAAGACGGACGGCCCTCTCCTCATGGAGCTCGATCATCATCCGGCGTATGACGCTTATTACAAGTATCTCCATATCCGCAACGACGAGCATTTTTTCAACAATACGCTGGAATTCCCTTTTCTTTACCGGCAGCATGGGATCGACATCATGCGCGCCCCGGTCGCAAGCAATCCGGACGGGTCCCTGACCATGACCTCGGATATGCGCCAGAACGTGAAGACGCGGATTGCTTACGGGGACCCGTGGACAATCCTGGATTCCGTATGGAAAGAAGGGAAACGGCTTCTGGAATACGCGCCGGATTGCATCTTCGTTTTTTCCTGCGCGGCCCGACGCATTTTCTGGGGAAACGACGAGGTGGGCAAGGAAACCGAACCCTATCAGATGGTTGCGCCTACTTCCGGCTTTTATACCTCCGGGGAGTTTTTGCGGACAGGCGATTATGTCGATCAGCACAATGTAACCCAGGTCATAGCCGCTTTGCGGGAGGGCGAGGCGAAAGAGCAGCATTCCGCGGAGGACTTCCAGCGGGCGGAGGAAGGCTTTGAAGGAAAGGTCTCCATGATTAACCGGATGGCAACTTTCATCACGGCCACGACGAAAGAACTGGAAGAGGCGAACCGCAAACTCCGGGAGCTGGCCGTCACTGATATGATGACCGGAGTCGGGAACCAGACCGCGTATCTGGAAAAGATCCATGCGTTGGACGAGGAGATTGACCAGGGGATAGCGGCGTTCACGATTTTCATGTTCGATCTGAACGGGGTAAAAGAAGTCAATGACAAATACGGGCATGAGTGCGGCGACTTGATGATTGCCGACGCGGCGGACGCGCTGAAGACAGTATTCGGGAAAGAAAGCCTCTACCGGATCGGCGGGGATGAATTTGTCGCCATTCTCGAAGGCATACCGCAGCCCGACGTGCAGAGACATTTTCGGGATCTGGAAGAAGCGATAGCGTCGAAAAATAAAGAGGACAGGCCGTACAAATCCCAGCTCTCCGTTTCCAAAGGAGCCGCGATCTTCGGCGTCGGGGAGGACGCGACGTACCAGGACGTCTTCCGTCGGGCCGATCAGGCCATGTATCAGGAAAAATCCGTCTATTACGCGACGCATAATCGACGACGGCATAAATAAAACGATGAAAAAATGTTTCACGTGAAACAAAGAAACAAATGTTCCAATGTTTCACGTGAAACATTTCAGACTGTAGACAAATGCACCGTTTCTTATCCACAAGAAACGGTGCATTTGTCTGTTGGTACTCCATAGAAGAGGAAACTTTGAAGAGTTTTTCGAATCCACCATAAAAAATAAGCCACAGCAGGACGCAATTTCCCTGCCCTCCATTTCCATATTGCCAGCTTTTTCAAGTTCATGCACACAAAGGTAAGCGTCACCTGCATTGTTACTTTCGCCAGTCCACGCAGCATTGTGTATCTCATGTTCCAATGTTTTAGTGAAATAAAAAACAGACTTTAAAAATAATATATAATAATGTGGTTTAGCTTAGCATTACAGTTTAAAAATATAAATTTCGTCCCAATATTTACAAAAACGTCCCAACTTGTTACAATAGAGAAAGAAAGGGGCATGAGTCATGAAAAAGAAAGACATTGTTTCCTTGATTAAATATCATGTGGAACGCAATGAACTGGGTTTTCGTAATGAAGCATATAAAATTGCGAAAAGTTTTGACACGATGGGAGATAATCAAATAGCTTCCTATATTATGTCGTTGCTTTCAGACGATGCCAATACGCTTGTGCCACAAATACTAGAAACACAATCGACTTTTTTTGAACATATACAGCCTAAAGAGGATCCGCTACTTTTGCCTGACAAAGTGGTTAAAGATTTGATAGGTGTAGCCAATGCAATTGATCGACACATTGGTGTAAACAAGTTTTTGTTTCAAGGTCCTCCCGGAGCGGGAAAGACTGAAGCAGCGAAACAATTGGCTAAAATTCTTGCACGTGAAGTATATATGGTTAATTTTTCAACTGTCATTGATAGCCGATTGGGACAAACACAAAAAAATCTGCATTCGTTATTTCATGAAATTAATAATTTTCCACATCCAGAGAGAACTATCATTTTGTTTGATGAATTTGATATTATAGCCTTGGATCGTGTCAATTCCAACGATTTAAGAGAAATGGGAAGAGCTGCTTCTGAACTTTTGAAGCTGTTAGAAAGAACAAACGAAGACATTGTGCTGATTGCGACAACGAATCTTTTTGAACATTTTGACGGTGCAATACTTCGCAGATTTGATGCAATTATTGATTTCAATCAGTATACGGCTGATGATTTGTTAAAAGTTGCAGAAAAATTTTTGGAAGTTTATCTGGTAAAAATGAAATTAGCCAATCGTGATATTCGTTTGTTTCGGAAAATAATAAAATTAGCAAATCCTGTACCGATGCCGGGAACCTTAAAAAACATTATCAAAACATCTTTAGCCTTCAGCGATACAAAAGACGGCTTAGATTATATGCGAAAACTGTATACGAATATATGTTGTCGGCAACCAGATAATTTGGTATTGCTGAAGCAAGAAGGTTTTACCATAAGGGAAATAGAGATTCTTACCAAGCAATCAAAAAGTAATGTTGCAAGGCGATTAAAAGAAAGGTTGGGCGGGGAATGAACAGTATTTTGCACTTAAAAGGACGGTTTGAGTCACGGAAAAACGATAGATCGTCCTTTAGCGTTTCAACACTGCCGAAAGGTAAAAAAGTATCAAGTTTACATTTGTACCGCTTACAGGAACAACTTTCCATAATTTATAAGTATTGGAAAAAGGACTCTCGCATTGGTGGCGCTTTGGTCAGTGTGTATTATAACCGAATTGTTCCCAAAAGCAGTCGATTGAAGAAATTATTGTCCGACGGAAGTAAAAAGCCGACGGATTCTATTTGCGGCGTGAAATTTGAACAGAATGAAGCGGGAAATCCTTGTAAGCATATATTTACACATTACATTTCATTGAAAGTTATTGATGACTCTATCACATATCTTGGTCAGGTAGCGGAAATCATTGAACATCAATATGCGGGTGAAATCACCAGCGAAGATACAGAAAGTATTTCAAAAAATGGAATGTCGCAGCTTGTCAATATGAAAAAAACGCCGTTCCTAGATATTGTTTTTGATGCAATGAACGTGGAACGTTTTGGTATTGAACAAATAACGGGTGATATTCGGCGTGAGTCCATCGTTACCATTTACAAAACAAATATTGAGACTAAAAAACTTCTGTTACAGTTTGGCATTGATATTTCAGATAATCAAATCCTTGATCAAACAACGCTGCATCTATTTCCCGATGAAATTCGAAAACTGCAAATAGCTGCACCATATCTTATTGCTATGAATGTTACTGATTTTACGGAAATTGCCAAGGAAACTTTTCAACGGAGAGATCATAAGAAAAAACCACTGATTCCAGCCCCAGCCCAAGAGCCTATTATTGGTGTGATTGATACGCATTTCAATAGCAAAGTATATTTTCAGGAATGGGTAGAATATCATAATATGTTAGATTCCAATATAGAGCTATCCGATGAGGATTATTATCACGGAACAGAAGTTAGCGCTATCATTGTAGACGGGCCGCGCGGAAATCCAAGATTGGATGATGGTTGTGGCAGATTCCGCGTGCGGCATTTTGGGGTGGCAAGACAAAGAGGCTTTAGCTCGTTTGAAATCTTGCGGATGATTCGCTTCATTGTAGCGAGCAATACAGATATACAAGTTTGGAATTTATCTTTAGGCTCTAAAGAAGAAATACGGGAGAATTTCATTTCACCCGTGGCGGCGGAATTGGACAGAATTCAAAATGAATATGATGTAATTTTCGTTGTTGCGGGGACCAATAAAGCTTCACAGGAAAAAACGAAAAAAATAGGTTCTCCTGCAGATTCGCTGAACTCGTTAGTAGTCAATGCCGTCAATTTTCAAAATAAGCCAGCCTCCTATACTCGTATTGGCCCGGTATTGTCCTTTTTTTATAAACCGGATCTTAGCTATTATGGCGGAGATGGAACGTCCTTTACAGAAAAAATCGCAACTTGCCGTGATGATCTTGGCGTGTTTTATGTAAGTGGAACATCTTTCGCTGCTCCTTGGATAGCGAGGAAACTAGCCTATTTGATTCATATCATGGGGATGAGCCGGGAAGTTGCTAAAGCGTTGCTGATTGATGCGGCGGCAGGTTGGGCAAACAATGATGATGTTTATCAAATCGGGTATGGGGTTGTGCCTACAAGAATAGAGGACATTATTAATACACCCGATGATGAAATCCGTTTTATCCTTACAGGTGCAACGAAAGAATATGAAACATACAATTATAATTTGCCTATTCCGGTCATAGAAGGACATCATCCGTTTTTTGCTCGCGCCACGTTAGTATATTTTCCCGTGTGCGACCGTCAACAAGGTGTAGATTATACAAGTACGGAAATGGATATGAAATTTGGACGACTTTACATGAAAGATGGAAAACCTGCTATTAAGGATATACAGAAAAATCGACAAGGGGAAGAGGGAGGAAACATTTTTGAAAAAGAAGCACGGAATATTTATCGGAAATGGGATAATGTCAAGCATATCAGTGAAATAATAACGAGCCATCCACGTCCGCGCAAAGCTTATGAGCAGGGAATATGGGGCATCAGTATCAAAACCAAAGAACGGGTAGAAAAGCGTACGAAGGATGAGTCGTTGCCATTTGGCGTGGTTGTTACTTTGAAGGAAATGAATGGAAACAATCGCTACGATGAATTTGTTAAGCTTTGTATGATGCGGGGATGGATAGTCAATAAATTTGAAATAGAAAATCAGTTGAAATATTATATCAAGGCCCAAGAAGAGCTTCATTTGGAATAAGTATGGTTCGTTTGCACAAAAGGATAACCTACATACAGGATGAATCTTTTCAAGGGAAACCTTGTTAATATAGATATCAACAAAGAAAGGGAGGTACCGACAGATGTATATCTTTAGAGCGTGGATAACACTTAAAGATGGTCGTAGGATTTATGCCCGCGATTATGGAAAAAGAGCTTTCCGCATTTGGATTTCCAAATAAGGAAAGCTCTACTAAAAAATAGTCTACAGAAAGGCCGATGTGCAAGATCGACCTTTCTTCTTTTTTATTATATCAATTATCGTGTTCAAAATTCAAGAAAAATGTTTCACGTGAAACAAAGAAACAAATGTTCCAATGTTTCACGTGAAACATTTTTTTGTTTACGATTTGGCGGCAAAATGATACAATAAGCAAAAGAAGTTTTGGAAAGAATGTACGATATGAGGACCAGAGGGGAAACGAACGATGGCAATGATGACGGAAGACGAAGTGCGGGACAGCGCCAAAACCATTTTGGGATTCGACAACGTGGAGGATGGCGTGCTGCAAGGCACGGGACAGATTACCACGTTCAATCAGCTCGGCATTACGGGCGAAGGCAAGGACAAGAAGCCGGACGGATGGTATCTGCCGCAGGACAAGGGCGCAATAGCGATCATCCTTGAAACGAAGAACAGCGAGGAGAATCTTGGCAAGAAAGCGCACACGGACGAACTCCTGCGGAATTGCCGCATTGTGCTCGACGCGGGCTGGAAGAATGTCGTCGGGCTTCTTTATAATGGAAAGAAGACGAAGGGCTTTATCAACAATATTGATATTGATGTCCCCGACGCGTTGCAGGAAAAGGCTTTTTATTTCAAGCTTGTGACGGACAAGAGCATCAACAAGGGCATGATTTACACCCTGACGGCACGCATCAACAACTGCCTGCATACGGAGTTCGGCGTAAAGAACCTCTACCACCGCATGATCTTCACTGCCTGCGCGCTGGTGGCGGAGCGGTACGGGGTACGGCTGTCCAAAGTCAAGGATATGGGGTACGAAGTGTTCCATACCGCTATCCGCAAGCAACTGGAAGCCGCGTTGGAAGAGGACAAGCAGCAAAACGGGAAAATTGAGATTTTGCTCGACGTGTATTCCGAAATCAAGATGAACGTCAAGGAAAAGCAGAAAGCCATTGACGATTTTATTGACTCGGTTATTGCCATTTCCGACTGTATCAATTCGAGCCAATGGCATGGCGAGGACGTCATGGGCATTTTCTTCAACGAGTTCAATCGCTATAAGAAAAAGTCCGACGCGGGGCAGGTCTTCACCCCTGACCATATCACTTCCTTTATGTACCGCTTGATTGGCGTTACCAAGGACGACTATGTGGGCGATTTTGCCTGCGGCAGCGGCGCGTTTCTCGTCAAGGCCATGAGCAACATGATCGAGGAAGTAGGTGGCGTAGATACAAAGGAAGCGAAGGAGATTCGTCAAACGCACCTCTTCGGTATCGAGTTCGACCGGGAGATTTACGCGCTGGCTTGCGCCAATATGCTGATCCACAAGGACGGCAAGACGAACCTGACCCAGCTCGACACGCGGGAGCAGGAGGCTTGCGATTGGATCAAGAGCAAGCCTATCACAAAGGTTTTGATGAATCCGCCCTTTGAGACAAAATACGGTTGCGTGCAGATTGTCAAGAATACGCTGGACAGTGTAAAAAAAGGCGCGGACTGCGCGTTTATTATGCCGGACAAGAAGCTGGAAAAATCTTCCAAACGTCTCGTCACCGATATTTTGGAGCATCACCGCTTGATGATGATCGTGAAGCTGCCGGAAAACCTGTTTTTCGGCGTGGGTGTCACGGCAAGCGTTTTCGTGTTCAAAGCGGGAGAGGCGCAAAACGGCAAGAAAATCTTTGGCTGCTACATCGAGGACGACGGCCTCGAGACGGTGAAGAACAAAGGGCGACACGACGTGAAAGGCCGCTGGTCCGCCATCGAGGACTATTGGATCGAGACAATCGAAAAACGTGTCGATGAGACATACCATACGCATCAATGGATTGTGCCTTCGGAGCATCTTTCCTATCAAATGCCAGTCAAGCCGTTTGAGATTTACGAGGAAGACTTTTTCAAGGCGGCATTGGACTACGAGATGTTCAAGCGAGGCATGGATGAGAAGGAATTTTCCAAAAAGTTGCTGCAAAAAGTCTTGTATTCCAGTAATGTAAAGGCTGCAAACGGCGATGTTGTGATTACCTTGAAGGGCGGCATGAAGGATGGGGCGGATTGATACAAAGAGATGGAAGCCGTTTCTTGTTGGCGAGTTGTTTCTGGAACTGAAAACAGGCTACGTGGGAAGAGGCAGGAAAATCGGCTCTGCGGAAACCGTCAAGGATAAAGAGCACACTGTCCCCTTGACTTGCGCTAAATATGGCAACAATGGGATTATGTATTACGGCAGGGAAGGAGAGTTTTTGACCCACAAAAATGTATTGGCTGTCATCCGGGACGGGGCGATTTCCACGGGAATGGTGTACGCCCAAGAGGAAGAGACGGGTGTATACAGTCACAGCTATATGATAAAACTGAAAGAGGTCGAGGCCAGTTTTTATGTGAACCGGTTCTTGGCCTGTGTATTGACGAAAACGATATACCAAAAATACACAAGAGATGATGCCTGTATATGGCCGAAGATAGCCGAGGAACAAATATTTCTTCCTATCGATGCAGTGGGCCTCCCAGATTGGCGGTATATGGACAACTATATGCGCAAGATGGAGGCTGCCGCTCAACAAACGCTGTCCTTGTTCGATACGGCGAAAAATACTGCACCAGAAAAGCATGATACAACCGCTTGGAAACGATTTCAAATCAAGAACCTTTTTCATAAATGCGAGATGGATTGCCACAAGGCAGATTTCAACAAAGCAATGGACATCTCAACGGAAAAAACGGACGAGTTCAATCTCCCGCTGGTCAACGCCATGCACTTCAACAACGGCATTATGTATTATGGTCGGGAGGACGATTGGGACGCCGAGGAAATGACGCTTGACATTGTAAGCAACGGCGCGATTGCCACCGGCGATGTATTTGTGCAGCCACAAAAAACGGGAGTGCTGTGGGATGCGTATTTGGTGAAACCGTATGACGAGGTTTCGGCGTGGGCTCTGCAATTTCTCGCCACCGCTATGCAAAAATGCGTGAAGGATCATTTCGGGTACGATAATAAATGCACTTGGAACAAAGTGAAAGAAGAATATATTTATCTTCCCGTCGATGACGATGGCGCCCCCGATTGGCAGTATATGGAAAACTGCATGAAGCGCAAGGAAGAACGGGCACGAAAGACAATGGATTGTTTTTTGGCATGAGCTAAAAATGTTTCACGTGAAACAAAGAAACAAATGTTCCGATATTTCACGTGATTAGAGCCGCTTGAAAGCGTCAGCTTTTTAGCGGCTTTTATGTTGCAAAGCAGTAACATTTTTTGTTGGAAAATTTCTTTTCATCCGTTTCATTTTTGCGTATAATAGGGGCAGATTGATTCTTTAGGCGGTGAATATTTTGGCGAAGGTTCTGGCTATCACGAATCAGAAGGGCGG
>CAMVIO010000049.1 GCA_947167555.1 uncultured Selenomonadales bacterium | reverse complement strand
CGATGGGCGACGCGAAGAGTATCCAGGGCGGAACGTTGATACAGACGCCGCTTTTAGCCGGTAACGGCGAAGTCTACGCGGTGGCGCAGGGCGCTGTCTCGACGGGCGGATTCACTGCGGGGAACGGCGGCAACACGCGGCAGAAGAATTTCCCGACGGTGGGATTGACGCCGAACGGCGCGATCGTTGAGCGCACGGTGGAAGAGGATCTTGGAAAGGACGGCACGATTTCGCTGTCCCTGGCGCAGCCGGATTTCACGACGGCGGCGCGCATCGCGCAGGCGGTCAACATGCGCTACGCGGGGGTGGCGACGGCGGCGAACCCCGGGCGGGTGGATATCCGCATCCCGCCGCATTTCCGCAATAATCTTGTCAGCTTTGTCGCCGGGATCGAGGAGCTTCCGATCATGCCGGACAATATCGCGAAGGTTGTGGTCAACGAGCGTACCGGAACGATCGTCATGGGCGGGGACGTCTCGGTAGACAGTATCGCGATTGCGCAGGGCGGCATTTCCATCAGCATCGAGACGGAAACGGATGTAAGCCAGCCGACGCCGTTCAGCGTGGGCAGCACTGTCGTGACGAAGAACGGCAGCACCGACGTTACCGAAGAGCGGGCGAATACGATCGTGCTCGACGCGACGGCGAATGTCAGCGACATTGTGGGCGCGTTGAACAGCGTGGGCGCGACGCCGCGCGATATCATCTCGATCCTGCAGGCCATCAAGGCAGCGGGCGCGCTCCATGCGGAACTGGAGATTATCTAAATCATAAAGGCGGAGGCTTGTCATGGTAAACGGAGTCGGTGGAATCACGAATTGGAGCATGACGAATACGACGCAGGAGATTTCGCAGGCGCGTGCCGACGCTTCGCGTTTTCAGGAGTCCCTGGATCGTGCGACGAAAGCCTTGGAGGATGCGAAAAAATCCGCTATTGATACATCGGGGATTTCGGCCGAGCAGGAATCAAAGCGGCTGCGCGAGGCTTGCCAGGGCTTCGAGGCCATGTTCCTCGACATCATGTTCAAGGAAATGAGGAACACTGTACCGGAAAATACGCTGTTCGGCGAGAGCCAGGGCGAAAAGATCTGGCACTCGATGCTCGATACCGAGATGATGCAGAATGTGGCGAAATCGGGCGGCGTCGGAATCGCGGACATGATGTACGACAACCTGATCGACCAGGTGACGTCGCAGACGATTGCCGCGAAAGGGAAGCCGGGCAAAGGATAAAAAGCAATCAAAAAAGCTTCCGGGGAGGAAACTCTTCGGAAGCTTTTTCTTTGTGCGGGATTAGTATTATTCGCTTTTCCGTTTGCGGAGGAAAAGCCGGGAAAGCGCAACATGCGGGTCGGCTTTTTCCTGTATGACATTGTGGACGGCTTGGGTAATCGGGAGTTCCGTGTCGTGCTTTTTGCCGAGCACGAGGAGCGCTTCGGCGGTGGGGACGCCTTCGGCGAGTTTTTCCGAGGGCAGGCCGCGCACGAGATTTTCGCCGAAGCGGCGGTTGTTGCTGTGCGGGGAAAACAGCGTCGCTTCGTAGTCGCCGAGGTGGGACAGGCCGTAAACGGTCATCGGGTCGCCGCCCATCGCGCCGACGAGCCGCGAAAGTTCGGCGGCGCCGCGCGCCATCAGCGCGCCTTTGAGGCTGGGAAGGCCAAGACCGTCCAGCATGCCCGCAGCGAGACCGACGACGTTCTTGGCCGCCGCGCCGATTTCCACGCCGAGCAGGTCGCTGCCGTAATAAAAACGGATCAGCGGGCTTTCCAGAAGGTCGGCGAGCCGCGGCGGCAATGATTCGTCCTCGGAGGCGAGCAGCATGCAGTTCGGGATGTTCGCGAGAAAATCCTGCACATGGCCGGGCCCGACCCAGACCGCGGCGCCGGGCGCGTCGCCGAGTTCCTCGCGAAGCACGATGGAAAGGCGTTTCCCGGTTTCAAGCTCCAAGCCCTTCATGCAGAGGACGAAGGTTTTCGTTTCCCAAAGCGGCTTCGGCAGGGCTGCGATCTCACGGCAAAGCGAGCGGAATCCCTGCGCGCCGACGGAGATGATCACGACGTCCGCGTGGTCGAGGGCATCCGTCAGGGAATCGGAAAGCCGGACGCTTTCGGGCAATGTCAGATACTCGTTCTTTCGCTCGCTTTTGAGCCTCGCAAGGCGAGCGGAGCCGGGGCGACCCCAAAGCAGCGTGTCGCAGCCGATATGGTCGGCGTGCAAGGCGTGGAAAGAGCCCCAACGGCCGCAGCCCAGGACGGAAATCTTTGTTTTCATTGTCGTTTCACTCCCAATAAATCTCGGACGACTTCGCTCGCGAGAATCAGCCCCGCCGCCGACGGGACGAAGGGGACGGAGCCGGGCGTTTGGCGTCGTGCATCCTCGGTTTCGGCGACGTCGGGGCGGATCGGCGGCTCTTTGGAATAGACGACCTTCAGCCGGGGAATGCCGCGTTTTTTCAGTTCTTTCCGCATGACCTTCGCCAGAGGGCAGACGCTGGTCTGGTAGAGGTCCGCCACCTCGAAGCGCGTCGGATCGAGCTTGTTGCCCGCGCCCATGGCACTGATGATCGGGATGTTCCGTTTTTCGGCTTCAACGACAAGGCTGATTTTTGCCGTCACCGTGTCCACCGCGTCGACGATGTAGTCCGGAGGTTCGGTGAAAAAAGCTTCCGCGCGGTCCGGCCCGTAAAACTCGCATTTCGTACGGACGTCGGCGGCGGGATTGATTTCCAGCATCCGGGTGCGCATGACGTCCGTTTTTTTCTGCCCGACGGTCCGCGTCGTCGCGTGGATTTGGCGGTTGATATTGGAAACGTCGATCGTGTCGGAATCGACGAGCAGGAAATGTCCGATACCTGCGCGGCAGAGCGCCTCGGCAGCGAACGAGCCGACGCCGCCGATCCCGAAGACGGCGACCCGAGCTTTCGCGAGCTTTGCAAGGCCGTCCTCGCCCAAGAGAAGTTTTGTCCGTGAAAAAGCTTCCGTCATGAGAATTTCGCCGCCTCACTGCGCGCCAGTTCATCGCACCGTTCGTTCCAGCGGTTGCCCGCATGACCCTTGACCCAGTGGAAACGCACCGTGCGGAGGGAAAAGGCTTCGTCCAGCGCGCGCCATAAATCCTGGTTCTTGACCGGCTCCCCGGTCGCCGTTTTCCAGCCGTTGCGCTTCCAGTTGCGAAGCCAGTATTTCGTGAACGCATTTTTCATGTATTGGCTGTCCGTGTAAAAATCTACCGTTGCGCCGTCAGGCAACGCACGCAGCGCCTCGATGCCGGCGCGAAGCTCCATGCGATTGTTCGTCGTCGACGCTTCTCCGCCGGAAAGCTCGCGCATGGAGCCGTCCCGCGTATCAACGATCACCGCAGCGTAACCGCCGGGACCGTCAGGATTTCTCAGGCAGGAGCCGTCCGTGTAGACGATATAGTCGCCGGGCGGTTCTTCTTTTGCGTTGTCATGTCCGGCGCTGGCAAGAGACGCTCGGGGACGAGGCTTGTCTTTTTCGTCGTCGAAAAGCGATATCGTTTCCGGCGCGTCGAAAAGCCAGGCTTCCGCTTCCTGCCGTGAGGGGAATCCCTTATATATCGCGCCGGGAAATCCGTCGACCTGCGCCTTGCAGTCGTCCCATGAGGTAAAAAGGCCCGCCTTTCGGCCGCGTTTGACTGCGTAAACTTTTTTCTGCGCCATTGATTTATCCTCTTTCATAATGAAAAGAGAGGCAGACACGAAACGGTTTCGTGCGCTGCCTCCTTTACCTATGTTCCTTTCCAACGTCGGGCCACAGCCCCCAGGCGCCCCCACGGCACATGAAACGATTCGTTTACCGCTGCTCCCTTCCGGGCCTGACGGGGTTCGCGAGGCTCCATTGCGCGGGACCCAGACACTGCGGTCCGACCTTGAAAAGAATCTCAAATATTAGAGAAGCGCATCGCTAGGCAATGCGCTGAAATTTCATGGCGGAGAGTGAGAGATTCGAACTCTCGGTACAGTGTTCGCCGTACACACGCTTTCCAGGCGTGCTCCTTCAACCACTCGGACAACTCTCCAAGGCTTGAACGACATACCCTACTCGGTAGTGCGTTAATGCTGTGCGCAAGGAATTTCTTACGTCTTCGTGCGCAACAACATATAATGTACCATACTTGAAGTGCTCTGTCAATGTTTTTGGGACGCTTCGTATCGCCGGCCTTTCTTGCGCTGTGGAATGCGGGATGATATAATGATAAAAGATTCGGCGGGAGGGATACCATGGAACTGAAAAATCAGATGGAGATTTATGTTTTGGAGAATATAGACAGTGTGCTCGAAAAATATCCGGATTGCTGCAAATGCGAGCATTGCCGTCAGGATATTGCCGTTATCGCGCTGAATCATTTGCCGCCGAGATATGTCGCGACGCAGCAGGGGTGTGTGTTCGCGAAGATTGACGCGATGACGATGGAGACAAAGATCGAGATCGTGGAGCAGATCGCGAAGGCCGTGGAGATTGTCAGTAAGAATCCGCATCACGGATAAGAATAGGGTATTGCGTTTTGTGAATCCCGAAAGGCATTCGATGCTTTCGGGATTTTTCCATAAAAATCACAGGAAATGAAGCTACAATTCTTGCAGAATCTTATTTATTCACGGGAGGCCAGATATGCTTTTTCATGGGAAGCGATTGTTACGGCGCGCGGCGGGATTGGCGCTCGCGCTGTTTTTCTTTTTGTCGGCGGCGGCTTTTGCCGCGGGCGCGCCCACGATCACCGGCGTGCGGTTCGGCAAGGGGGACGATCATGACCGCATCGTGCTCGACGTTTCGGCGCTGCCGAAATACACGACGAGGACGGAAAAGGACGGCAAGCAGATCATTCTCGAATTGACGGGAATCGGCGACGCGTCGAAAGTGAAGCCGGTCATCCACAGCGACGTCATTCATCGTGTGTTTTTCACGAAGCTCAAGAACAGCGTCATTGTCACCATCGAACTCGAGGAGCCTGCGGACTTCGTCGTCAAGACGCTGAAAAATCCGGACCGTATTTTTATCGATATCCAGAAAGAATTTGAATACGAGCAAAAATCGGAGCCCGCGCCGGGCTTGGTGGAAACGGTCTACACGCGGCGCGATGGGCGGGGACGTTTCCGGGCTTTCCTGCTGGACGTCGACCTGAAGAAATACGATCTGGTGCCGGTTCTCGCCAACGGGGAGATACTGGGAAGGACGACGGTTTCCCGGATGTCCGACGAAGTGGACGCGGTGGCGGCGATCAATTCCAACTATTTCGCTCTGTCCGGGGAAATCCTCGGCATGCTCCGGATGGACGGGAAAGTGGTGGGCACGACGTATTTCACCCGAAGCGCGCTGGGCGTGAAGAAGGACGGCGCGCCCTTCGTGGATCAAGTCTATTACAGCGGCCGGGTGACTATCGGCAAGAAATCGGTGCTCGTTTCCGGTGTCAACGCCGAGCGGGGCGAGAATACGCTGATCATTTACAACCGGGCCTATGACGTCCGTACGAACACGAACCAGTACGGGAAGGAATTCGTGGTGCAGGGCGGGAAGGTCGTCAAGATCAACCAGGGGAACTCTATCATCCCTGAAGACGGGTATGTCGTCTCGGTGCATGGGACGGCGAAGAACGCGTTCTCGCGGGTGCGTGTCGGGGATAAGGTGACGCTGGAGGAGGATATTGGACCGGCGTTCCAGGATGTGCCGATGATTGTCGGCGCGGGGCCGACGCTTGTGAAAGGCGGAAAAGTCAATGTCACGGCGGACGAGGAGGAATTCCCCAGCGATATCGCCCGGGGCCGTGCGCCGCGCACCGGCGTCGCGGTGCTGCCGAACCGCCATGTGCTTCTCGCCGTGGTGGACGGACGGCAGGAGGCAAGCATCGGCGCGACACTGACGGAGTTCGCCGAGCTTTTCGTCAAGTACGGCGCGAAGGAGGCCGTGAATTTTGACGGCGGCGGTTCCAGCGCGATGGTCGTGGGCGGCAAGCTCCAAAATTCGCCTTCGGACGGCGAGGAGCGCCGTGTCGGCAGCGCGCTGGCGGTCATGAAGAAGAAAGATTTACCGGCGGCGAAGCCGGGAAGAAAAAAATGAAACCGGCTCTTGCGGAGAAGAATTTTGATTCGTATAACGAGGCAAAAAACGTCTCTTATCTCCCTTGGCAGGGGAGCGTAAATAAAAGGCAGTCCGCATATTTCTTGCCTCGTTGAAACGCCGAAGTAGGAGGTTTTGCCTACGGCAAAACTGGAACAAAGGCGTTATAATTAAGGAATGAAAGAATAGACAGAGAGGCGGCGCGGCATGAACAAAAAAATGGTCGCGGCGGCCGCTTTCGTCGTGCTGGCGGCGGGCTTGCTCTTCCTTGACAATGTATCGGAATTTCAGCGGGCAGCCATCGGCGGCGAAGTTACTTGGGTCATTACGCCGGGGACGCGGGTTGAGGAAGGCAGTGCGCTGATGCGAGTCGCGGCGCTTTCCGGCGGCGAAGCGGTAGCGGCGCGGGCCAACGCCCGCGGCGTCGTGCGGGAAACGGCAGTGGCTGTCGGCGAGCAGGTGAAGAAGGGCGCCTTGGTGGCGAAAATCAGGAAGGAATAGGGTGAACAGATTGCGTAAAGTGTTTAAGCGAATCAGATATATGCTGGCGGCGATGGCGGCGGGGACGGCGCTGTGGGGCTTCGCGCCCGAAGCGCGGGCGATGGACGAGATCATGCCGCTGGAGGAACTGGAAGCGGGGATGACCGGGGAACTGTTTACGGTCGCCGACGCTTCCGGTGAAATCCGGAGCTTTGAGGTAACGATCCTCGGCGTCATGCGAAACGGAAAATCGATGCCCTATATCATCGCGCGCAGCGAAGGCGCTTTTGCCGATACGGACGGCGGGCTGATGCAGGGGATGAGCGGCAGTCCCGTCTATGTCGACGGGCGGCTTGTCGGAGCGGGCTCTGCGACGGTCAAGGAAATGGACCCGCATACGTTCTTGGTTACGCCAATCGAGGAAATGCTTCCCCTGTGGGATATGCCTGACACAAAGAACCAGACCCGCCCGAGGCTTGTCGACTTGAAAAAGACTGCGGAGGAAAAGGCGAAAGAGGAAGGGAAAGACGCCAAGGCGGAGGAGAACGGGCAGAAGACGGAGACCGAGAAGGCCGGAAAGGACGCGAAGGGGAAGGAAGAGCCAAAGGACGAGGCAAAGAAACCTGCGGCTTCCGTGAAGGATACGGAAACAAAGAAGGAAACCCCGGCGGAGCCAAAGATGGAGCCGGAAGCAAAGAAGGAGAAAGATACAGATCTCGCGAAGGAGCCGGAAGCAAAGAAGGAAGCGCAGAACGCGGACAAACAGGAGACGAAGAAAGACGAACGCCCCAAACCGGATACGCGGAAAAAAGCGGAAGCGGAGAACCGTGAGGAAGATGAGGACGAAGGAGAAACGACGAAGGACGGCGCCGGCGTACAGGAAAAATCCCTTTTCTATGCCGGAGGCTTCGGCGAGCCGGGCATGCGATTCCTGGAGAAACAACTCGCGCCTCTCGGATTGACGGCGTCCTCCTTTGGCGGTCTTTCCGGCGCGAGCTATACGACGGATTACGAGGCGGAGCTTTATCCGGGCAGCCCGGTGGGGGCGGCGCTGGCTTACGGCGACTTTTCCTTCGCGGCTACCGGTACGGTCACGGCGGTGGAGGAGGACGGACGCATTCTCGCTTTCGGCCATCCGTTCCTGCATCGGGGCAATGTCAATTATTTCATGACGGACGCGTCGGTCTTCGCAATGGTCAACGGCATGACTGACGGCATGAAGCTGGTCAATACCGGCAGTATCATCGGGCGGATCAGTCAGGACCGCACGGCGGGCATTGCCGGAACCGTGGGAATGTTCCCGTCGGTCGTGCCAATCCGTCTGACGGTGGAGGACAAGACGCTCAGCAAGACTTCTTCCTATGCGGCGACCATGGCATACGACGAAGCGTTCGTGCCGGTGCTGACGCAGGCGATTGCTTACGCGGCGCTGGGACGCACGGTGGACAATATGAGCGAAAGCACGGTCAAAGTGGATTTCGCTATCCGCACCGATGCTGCGGAGGACGGCGTTTTTAAGCGGACGAATCTTTTCTATGCGGCGGCGGACACCGGACAGATCGCTTTCGCGGAGCTGGCGCAGGCGCTCGCGCTGATTTCCGGGGACATGAAGGACGAAGCGGGGCTTTACGATATCAAGGTCAATATCGTTTCCGAGGCGGAGCGGCGCACGGCTTCCCTCGTTTCCGCGACGCCGGACAAGCCGACGGTGAAGCCGGGCGAAACGGTGAATTTCAAGGTCACGCTTCAGCCTTACCGTTCCCAGACAGTGACGGTGGATGTGCCATTCACAGTACCGAAGACGCAGCGGGATGGGGTGATGCACCTCGACGTCCACGGCGGCGGACTGGTTTCCCTTGAGAAACTCCTGGCGGCGGCCCAGTCGGAAATGGGCGTCGTTACCTCCGACAATCAGGAGCAGTCGAAAACGGCCAAGGAACGTCTGCACGACTTGGGCGAAACGGACTCGAACCATGAGATCGTGATCGAGCCGGGCGCGGGGCCGGTTCTCAGCGAAAAAGAGCAGAAGAAAGAAATCGAGGCAGCAATTCGCTGGCAGGAAGAAATGCAGGCCAGCGGTCAGAAGGTGGAACCGGACAAGCCGCCCAAGGCGAAGTTTGCGACGGACTATGTGATTGACAATGTGATCCATACGACAGTGGAAGTTTCGAGGAAAGAGGAGTAAAATTCTTTTCCTTTTCAGCCAACATGAAGTATGGTATAATAACTTTGCATAGTATGGGAAACGGCAAGAAAAATCGTTTCCGGGTGCTGGGAGGCGTTCCAAGTGGAAGAAAACAACGAAATGGAAAAAGCGCAAGAAAGTACGGAAGAAAAGATTGAATTGGACGGAAGACCCCTGCGGATACTGGTAACGGACGATTCGAAGCTGCTCAGGAAAAAGCTTCGATTGGAACTGGAAAAATACGGCTGCGAGGTCCTGGAAGCGGAAAACGGGAAAGAAGCGGTCATGAAGACATTGCAGGAAAAGCCGGACGGCGTTTTCCTCGATATTGTCATGCCTGAAGTCGGCGGTATTGAGGCCCTTCGTGTGCTCAAGGAGGTGGCATCCGATCTGCCGGTCATTATGCTGTCTTCCGCAGGTACGCCGCAAAAACTGATGGAAACGCTGAAGCTCGGCGCGCTCGATTTTATCCAGAAGCCGTATACGGCTGTACAGATCAAGAAAGCGCTCGAAAGCATCCGAAAGAAGGCGGCGAGCAATGAATAGCCTATACTTTGCGCAGTACCTTGTCAATGAGGACGTCCTGGATCCCCAGGAGGCAAAGGATATACTGAAGGTCTGTGAGGAAACGGTTCCGGGGCTCGCGGTTGTCGCGCTGGCCGAAGGGGCGATTCCCGCGTCCACACTGGCTGGGCTCGCGCCTTTTGAGAAGGAAGCGTTCCCGAAACTGGCGATGGCCGAAGGGGTGCTGTTTGCTTCGCAGCTTGAGAAATTACAGGGCGTCCATCCGTCAGAAGGACTTCGCCTCGCGCAGGCTCTCCTCGACAGTGAGAAAATGGATTTCGTGGAGCTGGGACGTCAGATGGCGGCCTGCGGCGCGCAGGAAGGAAGCCCGATCAAGGAGGCTGTTCGCCGTCTTGCGTCGGACAATGAAGAGATCGCGGTGGAAATAGAGACTTATGCCGAGTTCACCGAGCTTTTCATGCGCTCGTTCATGCGCTTCATGGATACGCCGGCCATCATCAACTACTGCGGGCCGGATAATGAAGGCATGTTCGCGTCCCATATCGTTTCCCAGCGGCTTTCCGGCCAGCTCAGTTTCGTTTCGGGAATCTATGCCAGCGACAAGATGTTTGTCGAGATGGCGAAGCGCTACAGTCGTGAGGAGATCGACGACGCGGACGAGATGGCCGAGGACAGCATCTCGGAATTCCTGAACGTGGTCAACGGGTTGTTCGTGGTCGATCTCGGCAAGCGCGACCTCGATCTTGACCTTGAGGCGCCGCGCATCGGGCAAAACAAGCATCCGCAGGGAAGCAAGCAGCTTCAGCTTTGCATCGACACCGGGTTTGGTTCTTTCACGCTGGTGATGGCAGCGGATGAATTCGCATTGACGGAAAAGCTGCCGTCCTGATACATTTCGGAATATAAGAAAACGACTTGGCTCAAACCAAAGCCAAGTCGTTTTTTTATGCGTTTTTTCAGAAGTACATGTTCAGCAGCGAGCCGACGCTTTCGTAAGCCATCGAGCGGTTCACCGTGTTCGCCGAGTACATACGCTTCGCGTCGGAGACCGAGGAGCCCATCATCGACGATACGGACGGGAACATCTTGTCGCTCTGGCGCTGGGCGTTTTCCACCTTCTTCTCGGTGCGCCCGGCAAAGCCGTCCTTGCCGAGAATGTTCTCCACCGATTTCGGGTCGTCCTTCAGCGCTTTCGTGAGCCTCTCGGTGTCCACTGAAAGCTCGCCGGTAGATTTGACCGTGACGCCGACTTTGGACAG
>CAMVIO010000048.1 GCA_947167555.1 uncultured Selenomonadales bacterium | reverse complement strand
GACGCGGGGGCGGACGCTGTCTTGGTGCAGGATCTCGGCGTTGCGCGGCTGGCGCGGGAGGTCGCGCCGGGGCTTCCGCTTCATGCCAGCACGCAGATGACCGTCCATAATCTGGCGGGCGTTCAGGCGTTGGAGGATTTGGGATTTTCCCGCGTGGTCTTGTCGCGGGAAATGTCGTTGGCGGAGATTCGTGAGATTTGCGCGGAAAGCAATGTCGAAATCGAGGTTTTCGCCCACGGCGCGCTTTGCGTCTGCTATTCGGGCCAATGCCTGATGAGCAGTATGATCGGCGGACGCTCGGGCAACCGGGGACGGTGCGCGCAGCCTTGCCGCCTGACTTACGAATTGGTGGACGAGAACGGACAGGAAGTCACGAACGGCGCGGCGGGAAAATATCTGCTGTCGCCGCGCGATCTGAAAACGATCGATCTGCTGCCGGAGCTGATCGGGGCGGGCGTCGCGTCGCTGAAGCTGGAAGGGCGTATGAAGCGCCCCGAGTATGTGGCTGTGGCGACGGCGGCCTATCGGGGCGCGATCGACCGCGTGCTTTCGGACAAAACGGACGAGGCGGCGGCGCGGGAAGAAAATCGGCGGCTTGCGCAGATTTTCAACCGCGATTTCACGACGGCGTATCTTTTGAAAAATCCCGGCAAGGAAATGATGAGCGACCGTAGGCCGAACAATCGCGGCTTGCTCGTCGGGCGCGTCGTTTCTTACGACGCGGAGGAAAAGCGCGTGCGCGTGAAGCTGACGGAGTCGCTGGCCGTCGGCGATCAGGCGGACGTCTGGGTCAAGACCGGCGGGCGCGTGACCGAGACGGTTGGCGAATTGCGCGACGCAAAAGGAAGGGAAATCGAGCGGGGCTTTGCGGGGGACGAGGTGACGTTTCCGCTTTCGCGGGCTGCGCACCCGCATGACCGGATTTTTTGCGTCTATGATTCCGCGCTGACCGAGGAGGCGCGGGCGTCCTATACGGGTGCGGGAAAGCGCAGGATTCCCGTGCGGCTGACGGTGACGGCAAAGGTGGGCGGGCCTTTTTCCGTGACGGCGTCGGCGGACGGCGTGCGGGCGGAGGCGAAGTCCGAGTATATTTGCCCGCAGGCGGAGAAAAGGCCGCTGACGAAGGAAACGCTCGAAAAGCAGATGGAGCGCATGGGGACGACGGCCTATGCGCTGGAAGTCCTCGAAGCGGATATCGGGGACGGCGTGATGGTTCCGATGAGCGTGATGAACGAGACGCGCCGCGAGGCGCTTTCGAGGCTCGACGAGGCGAGGCTTTCTGAAATTGCCGCGCGCAGGGCGGAGATTGCGGCAAGATTTTCCGTGTCGGAGGAAAAGGCGAAGAAAGACGTCTATCGAAAGAAAAAGGATTCCCTGCCGAAGCTGATCGTTCATGCCGACACGCCGGAAAAGGCGCGGGCGGCGGTCGAGGCCGGGGCGGACGGTGTGCTTTACGGCGGCGACGCTTACGATCATCATTTGGTGACGCCGGAGGAATACAAAGAAGTCTGGGAGTTTTTGCGGTCGGAGGGGCGCGGCGTTTCTCTTGCGACGCCGCGCATTCTGCGGGAGCGTTTCCTGCCGCCGCTGGCGCCGCTTCTTCGGACGCTTTCGGACGCGCCGGCCGACGACGTCTATGTCCATCACCTCGGCGCGCTGCGCATGGTGCGCGAATACACCGATCTTCCCGTGGTCAGCGATTTTTCCCTGCTCGCCTATAACGCCTTGGCGGTTCGGGAGCTTGCCGACCTCGGCTTTTCGAGGGCGACGCTTTCGCCGGAACTGAATTTCCCGCAGATCGAGACATTGACGCAAAAAAGCGTGCTGCCTGTAGAATGTATCGTTCACGGACGGCTGGAGCTGATGGTGTCGGCATACTGCGCGCCCGGGAGTTTCCTCGGTGACGTCGGGAGCGGCGCGTGCTCCGCGCCCTGTGTGAAGGGAAAATATTTCCTGAAGGACCGCACCGGCGCGATTTTCCCTGTCGTGACCGACGCGGGCTGCCAGATGCACATCCTGAACGCGAAGGTGCTGAGCATGCTCCCGCAGGCGGGAAGATTTGCAAGGCTGGGCGCAGAACGTATCCGCATTGACGGGCGGTATATGACGGCGCGGGAAATCGGGGAGATCGTGCGCGGGTATCGGGAATTCCTGTATTATGACGAGGAGCTTTCGGAAGCGCAGAAAGAGCGGGCGCGCCGCATCGAGGGCGGGGACGTTACGCGCGGCCATTATTTCCGCGGCGTATTGTAAAGGATATTTTATGAAAGAAGAAACTTTACGGACACTTGAATATGAGAAAATCCTCGCGATGCTGGCGGCGGAGGCGGGCTCGTTCCTCGGCAAGGAGGCGGCGGGCGCGCTTTTGCCGTCGTCGGATTTCGACGAGGTCGAGGAGCGCTTGGATGAAACGGCGGAGGCGCGGGATGTGCTTTCCGTCTCGTCGCCGCCTCTCGGAGCGATTCGCGACATCCGCGCCGTATTGAAAAAGGCGGCAATGGACGCGATGCTGGAAATCGAGGAGCTTTCCGACGTGATCAGCGTGCTTTACGCGACGCGGGAGGTCAAGCGGTTCTTTAAGGAGCTTTCGCCCGACCTCGCGCCGACGCTGAAGGAACGTGCGCGGGGGCTTGAAATCCTCGGGCAGCTTGAGAATCGGCTCGACAATGCCATCGACGAACATGGAGCGCTCCGCGACGACGCGAGCCTGACGCTGGCGAAGCTTAGGAAAAGCATCCGCTCTTCCCAGCAGAAGATCAAGGACACGCTCTCGTCGATGATTCATTCGACGTCGCAGCAGAAGTTCTTGCAGGACGCCATCGTCACCATGCGCGAGGATCGCTATGTGATTCCGGTCAAGCAGGAATATCGGCAGGCGGTGCCGGGCATCGTCCATGACCAGTCCGCCACCGGCGCGACGCTGTTCATTGAGCCGATGGAGGTCGTCACGCTGAACAACGACATCAAGGAACTGACGCTGTCTGAGCGGCAGGAGGTCGCGCGAATCCTGCGCGGGTTGTCCGCCGACGTCGGGCGGAACGCTGATGTTTTGCGGGAAAACCTCGCGATTCTCGCGGGGCTGGATTTTGCTTTCGCAAAGGCGCGGCTGGCGCGAAAACTCCGTGCCGCACGTCCAGAAATGAACCGCGAAGGGCGCGTGCATATCGAAAAGGCGCGCCACCCGCTGATTCCGGACGAAAGCGTCGTGCCGATCGACCTGACGCTGGGCGGCGATTTCCGTATGCTGCTCGTCACAGGCCCGAATACCGGCGGCAAGACGGTCAGCATGAAGACAATGGGGCTGCTTTCGGTGATGGCGCAGTCGGGGCTTTTCGTGCCCGCAGCCGTTGGCGCGGAAATGACGGTCTATCGGGAGATTTATGCCGACATCGGCGACGAACAGAGCATCGAGCAAAGCCTTTCGACGTTTTCTTCGCACATGAGTCATATCGTCAAGATTCTCGACGAGGCGGAGAGGGACGATCTTTTGCTGCTGGACGAGATCGGCGCGGGCACCGATCCGGAGGAAGGCGCGGCGCTGGCCATGGCGATTTTGGAACGCCTTTTGGAGATTGACGCTTCCGTGGTTGCCACCACCCATTATTCCGAGCTGAAAACCTTCGCTTACACGCGGGACGGCGTCGAGAACGCCTGCGTTGAGTTCGACGCGGAAACGCTCCGCCCGACCTACCGCTTGCTGCTCGGCATTCCCGGCGCCAGCAACGCGTTTGCCATCGGTGCGCGGCTCGGGCTGGCGAAGTCGATATTGCTTCGCGCCGAGGCGCTGATTCGCGAAGACCACGCGCAGTTCGAGAAGGTCGTCAGCGCGTTGGAGCGCGAAAAAATCCTCTATGAGCAGAAAAACGCGGAAATCGCCGAGCGCAGCGCGCGGGCGAAGGAATTGGAAGAAAAATGGCGGAAGCTGAAGGATGAGGTCGCGAAGAAAAAGACCGAAATCCTGAAAAACGCGAAAAACGAGGGAGCGGCACTCGTCCGCCGCACGCGGAAAGAGGCCGAGGATATCATCAAGAGCCTGAAGGAGCAGGCAAAGGAACAGGACGAAAAAAGCCGAAACGCGGCTATGCAGGACGCCCGCGGCAGGCTACGCGACATGGCTGAGGAGACGCGTCCCGGATTCTCGTCGAATCCGGCGTACCGTGAAAAAGTGGACACAGCAAAGCTTCACGCGGGCGACGAGGTCTATATCGTGCCGCTCGACCAAAGAGGCACGGTGCTGGAAACGAAGGGAAAGGAAATATTTGTGCAGGTCGGCGGCATGACCACGACGGTCAAGGCGGACGCCTGCCGATTCGTGGCCCGCGCGAAAAAGGAAAAGCCGGAGCGCGGCAGCAGTGCGGCGATTGCGTCCGGCGCCCTGCTGGAAAAGACTTCGTCCGTCCATCGGGAAATCGATATTCGCGGCTGCATGGTAGACGAAGGCGAGCAGCTCGTCGCGAAATTCATCGACGACGCGCAGCTTGCGGGACTGAAGGATATCCTGGTGATCCACGGCAAAGGCACCGGAGCACTCCGCAAAGGAATCCACGAGTACCTGAAAAATCACAGGAGCGTCCGTTCCTTCGCTTTCGCGGACATGGACGAAGGCGGCCTCGGCGCGACGGTAGTAAAATTAAAATAAGGGACATAAAAAAGCAAGCCCGACGAAAAATGTCAGGCTTGCTTTTTTGCGTCCCGTTACTTGAACAGATATCCGCTGATGAAGAGCCAGAGGATGATCAGCGGGAGAATCCAGGTCATGTAAAACTGCACGCCTTTCGGCAGTTTTACGCCGTCGCCGGTGTTGACTTCGGCGAAGAATTTTTTCCAGCCCCAACCGTAGCGGCTTGTGCAGAAGGTCAGATAAATCAGGCTGCCGATGGGCAGGATATTGTTGCTCAAAATAAAGTCCTCGAGGTCGAGCACGCAGGTTCCCGGCCCGAGCGGGGCGAAGGAGCTCCAGACGTTAAAGCCGAGAGCGCAGGGCAGCGACAGCAGGATAATGACAGGGATGCCCCACTTGACCACCGTCTTGCGGCTGGCGCCTGTGTAGTCGATCAGGCAGCTCGTCAGGTTCTCGAAAACCGCGATGACCGTCGAGAAGGAGGCAAACGTCATGAACAGGAAGAACATGCCGCCCCAGAATCGTCCGAAAGGCATATGGTTGAACACGTTCGGCAGCGCGACGAAAATCAGGTTCGGGCCTGCGGTGGGGCTGACGCCGTAGCTGAAGCAGGCGGGGAAGATAATCAGGCCCGACATCAGCGCGACGACGGTGTCGAGGATCGTAATCCAGATCGCTTCGCCCGCGAGGCTTTTTTCTTTTCCGATGTAGCTGCCGAAAATCGCCAGTGCGCCGATACCGAGACTCAGCGTAAAGAACGCTTGTCCCATCGCGGCGTTGACGACGGCAATCGGGCCGTCCTGCATGAATCGCTCGAAGTCGGGCAGAAGATAATAGGACAGTCCCTCGCCGACGCCGGGGAGGAACAGCGAGTTTCCGGCCAGCAGGATCATCAGTACGAACAGCGCGCCCATGATCCATTTTCCGGCCTGCTCGACGCCGTTTTGCACTCCGAGGTAACAGACTCCGCCGCAAAGCACGACCGTCGCGACCATATAAGCGGTCATGGTTGTCGGGTCGGAAAGCAGAGCGCCGAAAACGCCGCCGACGCCTTCCGGTGAAAGCCCGTCAAAGCCGCCGACTAATGTCTTGTAAAGATAGTACGGCATCCAGCCCGCAACTGTCGTATAGAACATCATCAGCAGGAAATTACCGGCCAATGCGATGTGGCGGAACCAATGCCATTTCGTGCCTTCCGGCTCCAGCTCGTTGAAAGACCCCATAACGCTGCGGCCGCTGGCGCGTCCGACGGCGAATTCCGCCATCATGACGGGCAGTCCCAGCAGCACGAGAAATGCGAGATAGATCAGAACGAAGGAGGCTCCTCCATAGCGTCCCGTGATGAACGGGAATCGCCAGACGTTGCCGAGACCGATTGCGCAGCCGGCGGAAATCAGGATGAAGCCGAGCCGGGATGAAAATTGTTCCAATGGATGCTCCTCCTATCAGCCTTTTTCCTTTGCGTTCTTGATGTCCTGCCACATATCGCGGGCCATTTCAAACAGTTTTGGCGAAGATGTACGGAGCGCCTGATTGCTGATGATGCGGCTCAAATGTTTCGTTGCTTTGTCATAGTCTCCGCGCATGACATGGATTGCGCCGGTCAGATAAGTCGCCATCGTGTCGGACATCTTGTCCACCGGGTAGTTTTCCGTTTCCAGCGACTGATCGAAAAGCTCAGCCGCCTTGTCAAGCGCGGCGCGTTCCTTTTCCTTGTTGCCGTCGTAACGATAAATCCATGCCATGATCAGGTAGAGATTGCCGCGGCGGTTCGGCGACGGATCGGCCAGCTCGTTGAACAGGATTGCCATTTCAAGATATTGGATGGCTTGCTCGGAAGTGCGTTCTTCGACAAATGGCATGGCGAGGTTCGCCGTCTGCAGAAATCCCATTATCTTATCCCGTGTCTTTTCCGGTATCCGGCGGGTGAACTTCTGCTCGTCGGCGGCGAAGCCGCAATGCTCGCAGGCCCATACGCGGTACAGGTACGGATTGAAGTCCTTATAATGGATGCAAAGGTCGAGATCGGTGGTCTCGGCGATGAGCCGCGACTTGCATTTGACCACATGGGTGTTCATTCCGCAGACAGGGCAGGGGCGTTCCAATACAAAGGTGTATTTTTCCGCAGCGCTGGTCGACGCTTTTTTCTCTGCGGCGGCTTTTCTTTCCGCAGCGCGTTCATCGTTCATTTTTTGTACCTGGTTCCGAAGCAGGGCCAGCTTGTCCGCGAAGGCGCCGCCAACGTCCGACGGCACGCCGGAAACGCTGTCCTCTTCATCGTCGTCCTTGATCTTCGACATATCGAGCCCCTTGTCCGGAGAAAGCTCTTTGGACAGCGCGTCCATCGTCGCGTAGGCGTCCACTACGCCCTGCGCTTTCTTTGATTCTTCCTCGGCTTTTTTATGCAGCATGGCCTTGATGGCGGCCAGTTTATCCGCGCCGGAAGCGGCGGCTTTTTTCTCGGTTCCGGTCTTCTGGATCTGGCTTTTGAGCGTGGCCAGCTTGTTCAAGTCGGCGGCCGACGCCGGCTTTCCGCCGTTTTTCACGATCAGAAAAATTTCATGGCAAATATCGGGATCACGTAATAGTTGAATGAGTTCTTCCTTCTGCATACAGATTCCCCCTTGCGTTTCTGTATCGGCTTTAACTTCTTTATATTATCATATTCGCGAAGGCAGAGAAAGAGGTGTGTGAATTTTTTTGCAACAGGCAGGAAAAATGGAAAAGGAAATGGAATATATACAAAATAATGTTTGCGGGAAGTTTTGCGAACGGAGGGAACGAAATGAACAGCAAAGCGATGTACAATCTTTCCTACGGGCTTTTTGTGCTGTCGGCGCGGCAGGACGGGAAAGACAACGGCTGCATTATCAACACGGCGGGCCAGGTCACGACGGAGCCGAACCAGATCACGATCGCGGTCAACAAGCTGAACCTGACGCACGATATGGTCGCCGCGACGAAAAAATTCACGGTCTCGATCTTGAGCGAGCAGGCGGATTTTTCGCTGTTCAAGCGCTTCGGGTTCCAGTCGGGGCGCGATGCGGACAAGTTCCTGATGTTCGATGGGAAAAAGCGTGTGGCAAACGAGACGTTGGCGGTCACGCAGGGGACGAACGGATATATTTCCGCATTCGTGACGCAGCAGATCGACGTCGGAACGCACACGATCTTCCTCGCGTCGGTTACGGATATGGATGTATGGGGCGGCGCGCCGTCGGCGACCTATGCTTACTATCAGTCCCATATCAAGCCGAAGCCGCAGCCCGTGAGCAAAGAGCAGGGGAAAACAATCTGGCGCTGCAAGGTCTGTGGTTATGAGTATGTGGGCGAGGAACTGCCGAAGGATTTCATCTGCCCGATCTGCAAGCATCCGGCGTCGGATTTCGAGAAGGTTTCCGGTTGAATTGAGATAGAAGGGAAAGGTGGCGTATAGATATGAACGATAGCCTGACAAGGCGATCGGTGCTTCTTTTCGCCTCCTTTATTCTTTTGTTCTACGGCCTGATGATATTCCTGCCCGAGTACGCGGGTCCCGTGTCCAACGCGGGCAGTGTGCTGGGGGACGCCATCGCGCTCGTGATCCTGGGGGCGGGATTGCGCCGCTGGCCCCAGACGCGGCAGCTTGCGTGGAAGCTGTTTTTTGTCGGAATTGCGATCTATCTGGTCGGGGATGCAATCTGGGTGTACGAGGAGGAAGCTCTCGGCCTTGAAGTGGAATCTCCTTCGATTCCCGATTTCTTTTACCTTTCCAGTACGCTGGTCTGCTTTTTTGCGCTTCTCCGATACATCCGTGATGAGAAAACCATTGACGTCGCGACGGCGGGCTTCGATATCCTGATCTCTATCGTTGCCAGCGGCGGACTGCTTTACAATTACGTCATGCTTCCGGTGTCCAGTTTCAAGGAGATGGACTTTTGGCAGGCCGTGGTGATGCTGGCCTATCCGGTCGCGGATGTCGTTTATCTGTTGGGATTTTTCTCGCTGGTTTTCGGCATGGAACGGCGGCACGCGCGGAACGGCAGGAATTTCCTGCTGGGTGCGGGGCTTCTCCTGATGTTCTTCGCGGATCAGACTTATTTGGTCCAGTCCATTACCGAATATGTATCCGGCGGTCTTTTGGATCCGGTCTGGTCGATGAGCTTCGGGTTTATCGCGATGGCGTCGCTTCGCGTGCCGGACTGGGAAGAGATGTCGCAGAAGGAAACAGTGGAACGCGTGGTATGGCTCGAATATCTGCGGATGCTGCTGCCGTATCTTTTGACGGTTCTCATTTTGCTTTTGGTCGGTATGGAGTATGGGCTGATCGGCAGCCCGTTCTTTGTAGGTGCGTTGCTATTGCTGGTACTTTTGAGCGTGCGGCAGGTCGTCGTGTTGATTGGCAACCGGAAGCTCCTTGCGGTCATTTCCGAGAACGAGAGGGAGCTGCACAGGAAGAACCTGGAACTGCAAAAGCTGAACTATCATTTCATGACAGAGTCTGAGACGGATTTCCTGACGAAGCTTTTGAATCGTCGTGCGATCGTGCAGTCGTTCGAGCGTCTGAAGCCAATCGGCGAGGAGCCGGAGACGCTGGGGCTGCTTCTCGTGGACGTCGACAATTTCAAGCGGATCAACGACACCTATGGGCACCAAAAGGGCGACGATGCGCTGGTGGGCGTGGCGGAGTCGATCCGGCAGACGATTCGCGGCGACGATATCGGCGGCAGGTTTGGCGGCGACGAATTCCTCGTGTTATTGCCGGGGGCGAACGACGAGGCGGTGGAACGGGTAGCGGAGCGTCTTCGGGAAGCGGCGGCGAAAAACGAGACGCTTACGGAAATGAACATTACGCTTTCCGTCGGCGGGGCAAGCTGGAGCGTCGGGCGGGAGGATTATCGTCCGAACAAGCTGCTTCGTCAGGCGGACGAGGCGCTTTACGTCGCAAAGGAGAAAGGGCGAGACCGTTTCGTGATGTATCGGGAGGATCTGGCGGATGAAATCTGAAACCTGAACGCGGTTCGTTTTTTTTGCTTGACAATCGAATGGCAATCAGGTATCCTAAGAACATAAAGCTGAATAAAGACTCATCAAGAGCAGCGGAGGGAATGGCCCGATGAAACTGCGGCAACCATTGAGCAATCAAAAAGGTGCCAATTCCTTTAGGCAGGAAATATCCAAAGCCTATAAGATGAGAGAAAGGTTTTCCGGCTCTCATCAGGGGAGCCGGTTTTCTTATGGAATTTGCGCGGCGGGCTTTATTTGGCGAAGCAATGGGCGGCAGAGCCGCGTAAAAAACAGTTTTCAAGGAGGTTATGGACATGGCAAAAAATCGTATTCTCTTTACCTCGGAGTCGGTGACGGAAGGCCATCCCGACAAGATGGCGGACCAGATCTCGGACAGCATTCTCGACGCCATCATGGAGCAGGACCCGATGGGGCGCGTGGCGGCGGAGACGCTGGTCACGACAGGGCAGGTGCACGTCGTCGGCGAGATTTCGACAAAGTGCTATATCGACATTCCGAAGATTATCCGTGACACGGTGGAGCGCATTGGCTATACCGACGCGAACTACGGCTTCGACTGCAAGACCTGCGGCATTCTCGTTTCCATCGACGAGCAGTCGGCGGATATCGCTCTCGGCGTTGACAAAGCTTTTGAGGCGAAGGCGGGCGAGATGGACGCGATCGACGCTATCGGCGCCGGCGACCAGGGCATGATGTTCGGCTACGCGGCCAACGAGACGCCGGAGCTGATGCCGCTGCCGATTTCTCTGGCGCACAAGCTGGCCTATCGTTTGACGGAAGTCCGCAAGAGCGGCGAGCTCAAGTATCTGCGTCCGGACGGCAAGACGCAGGTGACGGTCGCATACGAGGACGGAAAGCCTGTCGAGGTCGAGACGATTGTCATCTCGACGCAGCACGATCCCGATGTGACGCAGGAGCAGATCAAGAAGGATATGCTGGAAAAGGTCATCAAGGTCATCGTGCCGAAGCAGCTTTTGACCGACTCCACCAAGTATTTCATCAACCCGACGGGCAAGTTCGTCATCGGCGGCCCGCAGGGCGACTCCGGTCTGACCGGGCGCAAGATCATCG
>CAMVIO010000047.1 GCA_947167555.1 uncultured Selenomonadales bacterium | reverse complement strand
GCGCGCAGGCGTGCCGATGGAAGTATGCGCTGATGGAGGAGAAGAGGCCGGGGCAGTATTTTCCTGTTGAGGAGGACGGGCGGGGGACGTATATTTTCAACTCGAAGGATCTCTGCCTGATGCCGTATCTGGCGGAGGTCATCGAAAGCGGCGCGGACAGCCTGAAAATCGAGGGGCGCATGAAAAGCGTCCATTATGTCGCCAGTGTGACGAAAGCCTATCGCGAGGCTATTGACGCCTATTTCGCGTCGCCGGAGGATTTTTCGATTCGTCCGGAATGGATGGAGGAACTGGACAAGGTTTCCCATCGCGCTTACACCGACGGGTTTTTCCACGGCGGCCCACCGGAGGACGCGCAGATTTACGGCAGCTCGTCATATACGCAGACTTCGGACTTCGTCGGGCTGGCGCTCGATTATGATGCGGCGACGGGATTCGCGCTGGTGGAGCAGCGCAACCACATGAAAGTGGGCGAGAAAATCGAGATTTTCCAGCCAAGGGGCGAGGGCTGGCGGCAGACGCTCTCGGAGATGACGGACGAGGACGGCGTGCGCATCGAGGCGGCGCCGCATCCGCAGCAGCATGTCCGCATCCGCATGGAGCGGCCTGTGGAACAGTATTCGATACTGCGAAGAGATACAAGAATGGGGGAATGACAATGAAAACGGTTCGGCATGCGGGAAGATTCATCGGAAAGGTGCAGGGCGTGGGCTTTCGCGCGTTCGTGCAAAGCGTCGCTGAGGAGCTGGGCTTCACGGGCTGGGTGAAGAATATGCCCGACGGCTCGGTGGTGTTGGAAGCGCAGGGCGACGAAGCGCGCTTCGGGGAACTGAAATCGCGTCTTCAAGAGGGCAACGGCTTTTGCAAGGTCGAGCATATGACCTTCGATTTTTGCAAGAATGTCGAGGGGGAAATGGGATTCGAGATTCGGCGGTAAAGTGAAGCGTATAAGAGCCGCGCCGAAAATGGCGTGGAGGCAAAAAAATTCCCAAAAGCGCAATCAAGAGCTTTTGGGAATTTTTTATTTCTTTGCGGTTGGAGTGTCGAACCGTATGGCGCTTCGACCGTGTTCTTTCGCGTCATAGAGGGCTTCGTCGGCACGTTTCAGCAGAGACAGGATGTCTGTGTTCTTGTTGCAGAACGTCACGCCGACGCTGACGGTGGCGGGAGGGAGCCCGTCGTGGGCGGCTCGGAGCCATTGGTTGATGGACTCTATCGTCTTTTTTAGCTGATCCTGAATGGAGGACGTTGCGTTCTCCATAAGGATCACAAATTCATCTCCGCCGAGCCGGCAGATATGGCCATTATCTCCGAAGTAGTCGAGCAACACCTTGGAAACTTTAATCAGCACTTTGTCGCCCGTATCGTGGCCATAGATATCGTTGATCGACTTGAACTTGTCGAGGTCCACCAGAATGACGGCGAAGTTGCTGAGGTTGAGATTGTCCAGCAGCATTTCAAAGCCCCGCCGATTGTATAGCGTTGTCAGCCTGTCGTGAGTTGCTTCGTAGGTGAGCTGCTCTTGGTGGAGACGGTTTGTTTCGCGCATCGCGTTGTATGTTTCCGCCAGGAATCGGAGTTCATCGGCTCCCGTTACGGGCAGCCGCTCGTCCTCGCGGATCAGGTCCACATAGTCCCGCAGCGGGAAAATCACGAGCCGCGAGGTCAGGTACACGATACCCAGCAGGATCGCGATCAACAGCACTGTCAAGACATGCTCAATGAACATCGTTTTCTTGAGATTGTCGGAAACCTTCGCCTGTTCTTCCCAAATCTCTTTTTCGAGCTGCATCAGGCAATTCATGGTATGGTTGGCGATAAAGTCCTTTTGCCGTTTGTATTCGTCGTTGAAAAGCATCTTCTTCGCAATATCTCCCTTTTGCTGGGGAGAAAGCGTAGCTTCGTAATCGGACAGGCGGACAGACTGGATTTCCTTCGGATACTCCTCAAGATTGTAGCCGTATGCGTCCACGGCGAGCCGCGCGGCATGGTATTCCATGACCATCAGGACGAGGGAGCCGTTCATTGCGGTCTGCAATTCCGGGTAGGCAGGCGAATCCCCGTGCTTGGCTTTGAGAAATTCCAGCGCTTCGTCGCGGCGCCTCGTGATATTGGATTCCTCGAAATAATTGTCGAGATTCTTTTTATCGCCGGTGATGACAAAGAGCCGGATCTGCTCGGTGAGGTAATCGGAAGCGGTTTGCAGGTTGTAGGCTGTCGTTTCGTAATTCTTGATCTCTTCCGTGACGACATGAGCTTCGTCGTACATCGACGAGGTCCGGCTCATGGCGAAAAACAGGACCAATGAGATCAGGATGGCGGCGACCACCATGCAGGTGTTCAGTTTTTTCAGCGACAAGTTGTCTTGTTTGTAGCTCCTGATTTTTAGGCTCATACTTGGGAATTCTCTTTTCCTCTAGATTTGATGAATCGAATCTGTTGCACAATTAACTACACTATTATATAATAGCGAACAGGTTTTGTAAATGTTGCATAGAGCACTTTTTCGCGTTGGCGATACTATATAGTTGCAGTGAGGGGATGCGTCATGGAGAAAATTCTGGTTTTACACGGACCGAACCTGAACCTTTTGGGAAAGCGGGAGCCTGAAATTTACGGGCGGACGACGCTTGCGGATATCAACGCGATGATTGTGGCGCGGGCAAAGGAAGCGGGCATTGAAGCGGACTTTTTGCAATCGAACCACGAGGGCGTGCTGGTTGACGCTTTGCAGGAAGCAACGGAAAAAGGCTACGCGTTCGTCATTCTGAACGCGGCGGCATTTACTCATTACAGCATCGCGATTCGCGACGCGATCGCAGCGATTTCCGTTCCTGTCATTGAGGTTCATCTTTCCAATATCCATCGGCGGGAGGAGTTCCGTCATCATTCGGTGATCTCACCGGTAGTGATGGGACAGATTGCGGGATTCGGCGCGGACAGCTATATGGCGGCGCTGGAGGTCGTGATTCGCCGTCTTGCGGAGGCGAAGGCATGATTGCGGAGCGGCTTTCCCGCCTGCGCGAGTTTCTGAGCGAGAAAAAAGCGGACGCCGTGGTCGTGAACAAGGAAGTCAATCTTCATTATTTCAGCGGCTTTCGCGGCGACGATTCGCTTTTGCTGGTTTCGCCGGATGACGCGCTGCTTGTCACGGACTCGCGATATACGGAGCAGGCTGCGCAGCAAGCGCCGCTTTTTGAGATTGTCGAGCAGAAAGACGGGCTTTTTGCTCGGGCGGCGGAGTGCGTGAAGGCGCGGGGATGGAAAAAGCTGGCGTTCGAGGGGAACGCGATGCTCTATGATACGTTTGTGAGATTTGGCGAACAGCTTGATCATAATGCAACGCTTGACGTTTCCGTCCACCTCGACAGATTGCGCGAGGTCAAGGAGGCGGAAGAGATTGCCCGCATCCGAAAGGCTTGCGAAATTGCCGACGCGGCGTTTCTCGATGTTGTCAAATTTATCCGGCCGGGAGTCTCGGAGCGGGAAGTGGCGGTGCGTCTGGAAACGACGATGCGCAGTCTCGGCTCCGAGAGGCCTGCGTTTACGACGATTGTCGCATCAGGAGAGCGCGGAAGCCTTCCGCATGGAATTGCAACAGAAAAGTTGATTGTTTCGGGAGAATTTGTTACAATGGATTTCGGTGCGATGTACGAGGGGTATCATTCGGACATGACGCGCACCGTATGCGTGGGGCACGCGAGCGACGCACAGCGTAAGCTGTACGGGACAGTGCTGGACGCGCAGGAGTTTGGCGTCTCGTTGGTGAAACCCGGCGCGTCTGGAAAGGACGTTGACGGGTTGGTCCGGCAGCGGCTTGCGGATGCGGGGTATGGAGAGTATTTCGGTCACGGGCTCGGGCACAGTCTCGGTCTCGAAATACACGAGGAACCGCGCTTATCAAAAAAGAGCGACTGTGAGCATCTGCTTCCGGGGATGCTGGTCACGGTGGAGCCGGGCGTTTATCTGCCGGGGAAAGGCGGTATCCGCATCGAGGATACCGTGCTTGTGACAGAAAACGACGGCGTGCCGCTGACGAAAAGCGGCAAAGAGCTGATGGAATTATAATAAAAACAAAAGGGAGAGAAACAAATGATTTCAAGCACAGATTTCAGGACGGGACTTACGATTGAGATTGACGGGGGCGCGTGGCAGGTCGTCGAGTTCCAGCATGTCAAGCCGGGCAAGGGCGCGGCTTTCGTCCGCACGAAGATCAAGAACGTGGAGACGGGCGCCGTCATCGAGCGCACCTTCAACCCGAACGAGAAGATGCCGCCCGCGCATCTGGAGAGCCGCAAGATGCAGTATCTCTACGAGTCCGACGGGCAGTACACGTTCATGGATACCGAGAGCTTTGAGCAGACTGAGCTGACGAAGGAACAGCTTGGCGACGCGCTGAATTATCTGAAGGAAGAGATGGAAGTTGTCGTCCAGTCCTTCAAGGGGCGTGTGATCGGCATTTCGTTGCCGAACGCCGTCGTGCTGGAGGTCGTTGAGTGCGAGCCCAGTGTCAAGGGCAATACGGCTACGGGTGCGACGAAGATGGCGAAGGTCGAGACGGGTTACGAAGTTCGCGTGCCGCTGTTCGTCAATGAGGGCGACAAGCTCCGCGTCGATACCCGCACCGGCGCATACATCGAGCGCGCGTAATCCGACAGGAAAAAGAAAAAAGAAAAAGCCTATAGTGGTTGCATTTGCAACCACTATAGGCTTTTTCTTATGATATAATGTTTTGTATACAAATTATGGTTCTCTTGGAGGAATATGTCGTGTTGGACGAGCAGGAAATTGATTTTCAGGGATTACCGATTTTTTCGGGCATCGACGAGAAAGAAGCTTCACTGTTTGTACGGCAGGTCGGCGGGTATGTGCAGACCTTTTCGAAAGGGGCGCGTATTCCTTATACGCATGGGGATCTTCCCCGAATCGGAATTGTGCTGCATGGATTGGTGCAGGTGCTTTTAACCGATCCGACCGGGAACGAGGTGCTCGCTTACGAACTGGAGGAAGGCGCTTTATTCGGCAATGTCTGGGCGGTGGTTGGGACGGACGTCTGCAGCAGCATGATGCTCGAAATGCGGACAAGAGTTTCGATTCTGTGGCTTCCGTACCGGGAGATGGAAAAGGCTTATTCCGAAACGGGCGGCGTGCAGGGGGCTGTGGCGCGGAATCTTTTCGCGATCTTGTCTCGTATGATGTTTGATATGGTCCAAAAAATCGAAGTGCTTTCTCAGCATACGGTGCGGGGGCGTCTGCGTCTGCACCTGATTCAACAGGAAAAAGCACAAGGAACGCATCGCGTGCAGGTGCCCGGCCGCGTGCAGCTCGCGAAGGTGCTGGAATGCAACCGCAGCGCGTTGACCCGGGAAATCGGCCGCATGGAGGACGAAGGACTGATTGTCTGCGGCGACGGCTGGATGGAACTGAAGAAATGAACGCAACGGAATCATGGTAAAGGAAAAGGCTCGCGGGACAAGATGTGTCTCGCGAGCCTCTTTGCTTTTGCCATATTCAGGAATGTTTCTTGCCTTCCGTTTCGTCGCCGTAAAGAGCGTTCAGGATGTTGACCAGCTTTTTGCGGTCCTTTTGCGTCGGCGTTTTGGAAAAGATTTTGTAGGAGCCGTCCAAAAGGAAAGCCGACAGGTCGATGTCCGGCTCTTTTCGCGTGTAGGGACGGTCATGCTTCAGCAGGAAGTCAAGGGAAACATGAAAGTAGTCCGCTATTTTTTTCAGCGTTTCATGATCCGGTTCGCGTATACCACGTTCATAACGGTTGTATGTGGACTGGCCGATATGAAGCGCATGAGCGATGTCCGTCTGAGTCATCGATTCTTTTTCGCGAAGATAGCGCAGACGATTGCTTTGCATGAAAAATCCCCCTTGCAAGCAGTTTCCAAAAATCCTACCCTATATTTTACCAAAGAATTGAGACAAAGGACAACTTTTTATTCCGAAACGGGATTTCTTTTAGGCATATATTAATAAGCTTTTGTATGGTGCGCGAGGAAATTGCCGATACGAGCAAGGGCCTCGTCGATTTTTTCAAGGGAGGTCGCGTAGGAACAACGGACATAGCCTTTGCCGCAGTCGCCGAAAGCGCTGCCGGGAACGAGAGCGACGTGCTCGCTGACCAGGAGCTTCTCCGCGAAATCCTCGGAGGAAAGACCGGTGGAGCTGACGTCGGGGAAGATGTAAAACGCGCCTTTCGGTTCGAAACATTTGAGACCGAGCTTCGTCAGGCCCTGATAGATGAATCCGCGCCGCATATCGTATTCGGCGACCATCTTGTCCCGGTATTTCGCGCCGCGCCTGAGTGCTTCGACGGCGGCAACCTGTGCGGTGATCGGTGCGCAGAGCATCGCGTATTGATGAATCTTCGTCATGGCGCCAATCAATTCCGGAGCGCCGAGAGCGTAGCCGATGCGCCAGCCGGTCATGGCGTAAGCCTTTGAGAATCCGTCGAGGAGCAATGTCCGTTCTTTCATGCCGGGGAGCGACGCGAAAGAGACGTGCGGTTCGCCGCCGTAAGTCAGGTCGCCGTAAATCTCGTCGGAAATCACCAGCAGGTCGTGGGCTTCGGCAAACCGGGCCAGTTCCATCAAATGCTCGCGTCGCATGACAGCGCCGGTGGGGTTGTTCGGATAGCCGATCAAAAGCACGCGGGTATGCGGTGTGGTATGCGCTTCCAAATCCTCTGCGGTGACGCGGAATTCGTTCTCGATGCGCGCGGGCACGGGAACGGCGATGCCGCCGGCCAGCGTCGTGCAGGCTTTGTATGAGACATAGCACGGCTCCGGAATCAGCACTTCGTCGCCGGGCGACAGCATGGCGCGCAGTGCGATGTCGAGGGCTTCGCTGACGCCGACGGTGACGAGCACGTCGCTTTTCGCGTCGTAATCGAGACCGTGCTGCTCTTTTTTGTGGCGCACGATTTCCTCGCGAAGCTCCGGGAGCCCGCGGTTCGCCGTGTAGGCGGTGCGGCCTTGCTCCAAGCCGTAAATGCAGCTTTCGCGGATGGTCCACGGCGTCACGAAGTCCGGCTCTCCGACGCCGAGGGAAATCACGTCCTCCATCTCGGCGGCGATGTCGAAGAATTTTCGGATGCCCGAGGGCGGCACGGCCTCGACTTGGGGCGCGATCCGCGTCTTCCAGTCGATACTCATGGCGACACCACCAGACGATGATCGCGCGCTTTCGGTCCGGTCATGATGCCGTCTTTCTTGTAGGGCTTCAGCATGAAATGGCTGCGCGTCGAGGTGACGCCGTCGATGGTCGCGAGACGTTGCGCGATGAAATCCGCGATTTCCTGCAACGATTCCTCCTCGACGATGACGAGCAGGTCGAAGTTGCCGCTCATCAAAAAAACGGAGCGGACTTCGTCAAAGCGGGAGATACGATCGGCGATTGCGTCGAATCCCACGTCGCGCTGGGGCGTCAGGTTGACCTCGATGAAGGCGGTGACTTTGTGTGTTCCGGCCTTGTTCCAGTCGATCAGGGTGTTGTAGCCGAGAATGATGCGCTCTTTTTCCAGCGCCTTGATTTCTTTTTCCACCTCGTATTCGCTCCGTTTGAGGACTCCGGCCAGCTCCGGCAGCGGACGGCGCGCGTCGTGCTCCAAGAGCGAGAGCAGTTCGTTCATGAAAAAACCTCCGATTTCTGTGGAATTTGATTGCATATCCGGCATATTTTTATTACAATAAACAAATAGATATTATCATAGGCGGTCGGAGTGCGCAAGGAACTGTAAAGAAATAAATTTCAGGCAGGCGGGAATCGAAGTTTATTTTCGGGCGGCTCCTAAAGGTAAGGCCGCGGGGATCACGGGAGGCTTTTGCGATGATTATCGGGAATATCTGGGATGACGATACGGCGGGCATCGTTTTTCCTCCGGCGATGGAGCGCGCGTTGGCATATCTGAAGGAAACGGATTTTTCGAAGCTGAAGGACGGGCGTTATGAGATCGACGGCGACCACATTTACGCGACGGTATCGCGCTATCAGACGAAACCGATGAAAGAGTGCCGCCCGGAGTCGCATCGCAAGTATGTGGATGTACAGTATGTGGCGGAAGGGCAGGAGTTTATCGGCTGGTGCGCGTTTACGCCGGCACTGAAGGAATCCGTGCCTTACGACGAGGAGAAGGATATCGTCTTTTATGAGAGACTGGAGCCGGAAAGTGATTTCGTGCTTTCCGATGGGTGCTTCGCCATATTGACGCCGAAAGACATCCACTGTCCCTGCATCGCCATTGACGAGGAACCGTCCAGGGTTTTGAAAGTGGTCGTGAAGGTTTCGGTGGATTTGATAGAGGAGGACTTTCAATGACGGTCCGTAGGCTTTTTGTCGAAAAGCGGCAAGGTTTTTTTGACGTCCCGGCGCGCCAGCTCGCGGAGGATCTTATCGAGAGCTTCCGGCTTGTAGGGCTGCGCACGGTTCGTCTGATTCGCCGCTACGATATCGAGGGGCTCAGCGACGAGGAATACAAAGCGGTGCGCGACGTGGTTTTTGCGGAGCCGCCGGTGGACGTGGTCTATGAGGAAAAGCTGCCGAATTTCCCGAACACGAGGAAATTCGCCATTGAATATCTGCCGGGGCAATACGACCAGCGCGCGGACTCGGCGGCGCAGTGCGTGCAGCTCGTCACGCAAAAGGAGCGCCCGATTATCCGCACGGCGACGCTTGTGCTGCTTGTCGGCAAGATTTCGGACGCGGCGTTCAACGGAATCAAATCCTATTTAATCAATGAAGTCGAATGTCGGGAAGCGTCCCTGAAAAAGCCGTCGACGTTGGCGATGGCGATGGAAGAGCCGCCGGATGTCGAGGTCCTTTCGGATTTCAACGATTATCTGGAGACGAAGCTTGCGTCGTTTTTGGTGGCGCACGGGCTGGCGATGAACCTTGACGATCTCGTTTTCTGCCAGGGGTATTTCCGCGACATAGAGCAGCGGACGCCGACGATTACCGAGCTTCGCGTGATCGATACGTATTGGTCCGATCATTGCCGACATACGACGTTCAGGACGGCCATCGACCATGTGACTTTTGAGGACGGCGTTTATCGTCCGGCCATCGAGACGGCTTATGAGAAATATCTTTTCGATCGCCAAAAGGTTTACGGCGCGGATGCGGAACGTGACGTCACATTGATGGACATCGCGGTCATGGGCATGAAGGCGATGCGCGAGGAAGGAAAGCTCGACGCCCTTGACGCTTCGGAGGAGGTCAATGCCTGCTCGGTTGTCGTGGACGCGGACCATGACGGCAAGACGGAAAAATGGCTTGTGATGTTCAAGAACGAGACACACAACCATCCGACGGAGATCGAGCCTTTCGGCGGCGCGGCCACTTGTCTCGGCGGCGCAATCCGCGACCCGCTGTCCGGACGTTCCTATGTCTATCAGGCGATGCGGCTGACCGGCGCGGCGGACCCGCGCACGCCGCTGAAGGATACACGGGCGGGCAAGCTGCCGCAGAAAAAGATCACGCGGGAGGCGGCCGCCGGATACAGTTCCTATGGCAACCAGATCGGTCTCGCGACGGGACAGGTGGCGGAGGTCTACCATCCCGGATATATGGCGAAGCGCATGGAAATCGGCGCTGTCATTGCCGCCGCGCCGAAAGAAAACGTCGTGCGGCAAAGCCCGGAGCCAGGGGATATGGTGGTGCTCGTGGGCGGTCGTACAGGGCGTGACGGCTGCGGCGGCGCAACGGGCTCGTCGAAGGAGCACACGATTGATTCGTTGTCGGAATGCGGCGCGGAAGTGCAAAAGGGAAATCCTCCGACGGAGCGGAAAATCCAGCGTCTGTTCCGTCGGCCTGAGATTGCGCGGATGATCAAGCGGTGCAATGACTTCGGCGCGGGCGGCGTCGCTGTCGCCATCGGCGAACTGACCGACGGGCTTGCCGTCAATCTCGACGCCGTACCCAAAAAATACGAAGGGCTCGACGGCACGGAATTGGCAATTTCCGAATCCCAGGAACGCATGGCTGTCGTGCTCGCGATGGAGGACGTCGCCGCGTTCATCCAAGCGGCGGACGAGGAAAACCTCGAAGCGACGGAAGTCGCGACTGTTACCGAGGAGCCGCGTCTCGTCATGCGTTGGCGCGGGAAGCCCATCGTGGATCTTTCACGAAAATTTCTCGCGACGAACGGCGTTCGTCAGCATGTCGAGGCGGAAGTTGTCCAGCCCGATATCGAGGATCGCTATCTTTCCCGTTTGCCCGAAGAGATCGAGGTGTGCGGCGAAAATCTATATGCCGCGTGGTTCAAGAATCTTTCTCGCCTCAATGTATGCGCGCAAAAGGGGCTGTCGGAGCGTTTCGACTCCACCGTTGGCGCGGGCACGATCCTGATGCCCTTCGGCGGTGTGAAACAAATGACGCCGCAGGAGGGAATGGCGGCGAAGCTTCCGATGGTCGAGGGGGAGACGGCTACCGCTACGGCGATGACTTATGGCCTCGATCCGTACCTTATGGAATGGAGCCCGTTCCACGGCGCGATGTACTCCATTGTTGAAGCCGTGTCGAAGCTCGTTGCGATGGGCGGCAGCAAGGAAAAAGCATGGCTGACCTTGCAGGAATACTTCGAAAGCCTTGGCAAAGACGAAAAAAAATGGGGCAAGCCTTTTGCGGCGCTTCTCGGAGCGTTTTGGGCTCAGCGTTCAATGAATATCGCCGCTATCGGCGGCAAGGATTCCATGTCCGGCACATTCATGGAGCTTCATGTGCCGCCGACGCTGGCGGCCTTCGCTGTCGGCGTGCTGCCTGCGGAAAATGTCGTCTCGGCGGAATTCAAGGAGATAGGCAGTACCGTTTACGCTGTGCCTTGTCCGAAGGACGAGTTCGATATGCCCGATTTCGGACAGCTTTGCTACAA
>CAMVIO010000046.1 GCA_947167555.1 uncultured Selenomonadales bacterium | reverse complement strand
CACGGCAGCGACGATGCGCTTCGCGGAGTGGTACGCCCGTCACGTTCAGCTTGAAGTTCTCCGGATCGGTCATCACAAACCATTCCTTCGGTATGGAGTCGTCGCCGATGAACTCGTTCTTCATCGTGAAGTTGCCGTCGCACTCGACGCGGCGGATTTCGTCGCCGGTGAGGTCGTAAACGAGAAGCTCGTGCCGGTTTTCCAGCTCGGTCATCTTCTTCGCGTCGTAGCCTTTTTCATAGTCCTCCGGCGTGGGAGCGATCAGGCAGTCCACATAGAGATACTTCCGCCCGCCTTTCATCTTCACGAACACGGGACGGATTCCGTTCGACCGCACGGAATCGGTGAATACCGCTTCTTCTTTGCCGATGACGCCGTTGTAAGGCGCCGCCGCGCCGCCGCGAATGATATGGACGCCGTTCACATCGCTCTTGACTTCCAGCGTGTTCATTATGGACGCGCCCAGCGCGACCCGCATCGGCATCCTCGGCTCCAGCTCCATGCACCACTGCTCGGGGGCGTGACGGTATTTCTCCTGGAAGCAATGGGAGTTCATATCGAAAAGGATCGTCGCCGTGTAAATCGGGGCGTAGGGATCCTCGGAAAGACTGAACATATTGAAGTAAAACGTGGCGCCGCAGGGGTCGAGGGTCCAGGAGCAGTTGCCGTCATCCATGATTTTCTGCACCTTGGCGGCTAAGGCCGGCACGCTCCCCGTGACAAAGGCTTCGCCGGGATAATTGCGGCTCAGCAGTATGGCGAGCTCGTTGGCGACGACGTTCTGGTTCGTGAACACGTCTTCCCAGGCCAGCTTCTCTCCGGTGGCGGCGTCGTAGTTCCTGCCGAACACGGCGTAGCGTCCGCGCATCCCGCCGCCGTACTGGGCGCAGGATTCGGCGAAGCTGACGACCAGGTTGTCCGCGCGATGGACGTAGAGCGATTTGATGATCCTCTCGTGATCCGCCTCCTCGTCCTGGGACGCATTGTATATCTCCAGCGACGACAACAGCGGGAGGTAGTCCTGGCCGCTGCGCCCGTCGTAGTTGATCGAGGTGCTGCGGAATCTCCACTGGCCGTTCTCTTCTTCGGAAAAGATGTTGATCCGAAGCGGAAGCGGCATCCCCAAGTCCGTCTCGACCACAGGAGGCGGCACCTCATGCTCCGCATGGGCCACGGCGGGGGCGAAGTACGTCGGCGCATAGGGACACGCGCCGAAAAGGGAAAGGGTCGCGGCAAGCGCGGCGGCAAAGGGCTTGGCTTTTATCATAGTGCTTCCTCCTCGTATGCTATATAAAATGTGATTAAGGTTTGCAACTGCCTTGCCCTCCCCTCTGGGGAGGGGGGACCGCCGAAGGCGGTGGGTGAGGTTTTCGGAAACGTCAACAAAACTTCATCTGTCACCCCAGAGGGGAAGGCGACATATTATTTAGCCACGTCGCGGGCGGGGCCCATAATCACCGGCGCCCCGTCCTTGCCCACGTGGCAGAGGACATAATCGTCGAGGAACTGCGAATCGACGCGGGTCATCAGGAAAGAGTCCGGATCGGTCATCGTGAACCATGCGCGCTGAATCTCCTCCGACGGCTCGGTAGCGAGGAAGGTCAGCTTGCTGTCGCACTCCACGCGGAAGATATTATCGCCGTTCAGGTCGTAGACGCGAAGCTCGTGCTTCGGATTCATCGCGGCGGTCTCGCAGTCCGCATAGAGATACTTCCTCCGGTCGCCGGTCATGACGAAGACCGGGCGAATGGCTTCCAGCTCGCCGGGGTCGACAAATTCTTCCCCGTTCCGCCGGATCACGACGCCCTGCGTATTGACCGTGACTTCCGTCAGCTTGTCGCTCGACTCGTCGAAGCAAAGCATGGTCGGCAGCCGCGGCTCCACGTCCATGCAAAACGACTCGGGGCAGGAGCGGTACTTCGTCTGGAAATGATAGGGCGTATAGGCGAAGCAGAACGTAATCGTGTAAATGTTGTCGTCGGATTCCGGCGTCAGCGAGCCGGGGTTGAAGTAGAACGTCGCGCCGAAGGGATCGAGGCTCCACGAAAACTCGTTGTTTGCCATTACGCGCTTCACCTTCGCGCAGAAGGCGTCATATTCGCCGCTGCCCAAGCTGTCGGCCGGGAAACGTCCCGGATAGAGGGCGCTCATCCGAGGGGCGATTTCATTGGCGAGCTGCTCCCGATTGACAAATACGTCGTCAAAGGCAAGCTCGCTGCCCGTGACAGTATCATAGTTTATTCCGAATATGCCGTAGCGCCCGTGTTTCCCGTCCGTAAAGCAGGCACGGGACTCGACGAAGCTGACCACGCGGTTGTCGGCGCGGCGCACCCGGAGCTTCGTGATAATGTCCGGTCCGTCCTCCTCCGTGAACTTGGACTGATCCACGCTGTACCCTTCCAACGCGCCTATAATCGGAAGGTATTTTTCCTCGAATTTCCCTTTGAACATGATCCCGGGGAAGTGACGCTTGATCGTCATCCACTCCGGGCCGGAATACGTCTCGTATACTCTGAGCGGCAGCCCCCAGCCCAGATTTTCCATGAAAAGCGGCCCCGTCGTCTCCGCCTCGGCCACAGCGGGCGCGAAAAATGACGGCGCAGTCGGCGCAATCCCGAAAAGGGAAAGCGACGCGACAAGTGAGGCGACAAGTCTTCTGCTTTTCTCCATTATGTTTTCTCCTTACCGTTTTCCGCTGTTTTCAAACGCGTTGTACGAGCTTTCCAAGACGAGGGGCAGCTTTGCCAGCCCGATGAGCTCCCATATTTCCTCGGCGCGGTACCATGAAATGATCGCATAGGTTTCCTCGGCGTCCGGGAAGCGCTCTTTTTCCAGATTCGCGTAGCGCACGGCGTCGATTTCCTCCGGCGTGCCGACCTGTCCGCTTTCGGCTTCCACCTTCAGCCAGCCGGGCAGGAAGAATTTCCGTTCCGCCAAATCGGAGCCGGGAGCTGGAAGTTTCGCTTTCACCATGGCAAGCTCTTCGATCTGGAGATCGCCGCGCAGCGTAACCGCGACTTTCGTATTGACAAAATCCCATTCATCCTCGTCGAGCTCCTTTGAGCTGACAAAAATATAATGATACCTGTCGTCGGCCCGTTCATAAAGCACATGGGGCTCCGCCGCCGACTCGTTCGTCATGATGTCGGGAACGTCGGAGCCGCCCGCGAAAAAGAGCCCCCAGGTCCGCCCGCCGTTCTCATTGAATTCCTCGCAGCGAATCTCCGGCGCGATCCCCTCGCCGCCGCGCTTCGCCTTGAAGATTTCCAGCCGCCCGTCATGGTCGAGATCGGTCACGGCGTAAAACCAGCGGTTCCAGTTCGCGTCCCTTTCCGGCGATACGAACCAGCCGCCCTCCTGTCCGGAGTTCACCGTCTCCGCAAAAATCCCGATCTGCTCCGAGGCCGAGCGCGGCGCGGCGGCTGCCGTCGCCGAGATCGCGAGGGAAGCGAGAATCGCGGCCATGAATTTTTTGCCTTTTGTCATATTATTTTTTCCTCCTCAAATTATACTTAGTAATTACCCTTCAACAATAATCTTCCCAAAGCTCCAGTATCATCCGTCCGCCGTAGAATATCACCGCGAAACCGACGAAAAGCATCAGGAAGTCCTTCCACGGTTCCCCTGTGGACAGCTTGGCAAGTACCGCCCAGCCGACCATCGTGAACACGAACAAAGAGATCGCAAGGAGAACAGGCGAAAATACCAGCTTGTGGGAGTCGTGATCGTCGGGATGCATCGCGTAGATATGCACCGAATGCCAGCCGGGCGCGAACTCGATCGTGATCTCGCCGCCGTGGTTCCGATAGCTCCATTCGAGATAATGGTTTTCCTGGTACGCCCGGAAATTGATATACATGCTGACGAGCGTGACGGCAAGCGCCACGGCAAACGCAACCGGCAGGTTTTTCATGAGCGCCTCCCTGAACGATTCTTTTCGAGAATTCTTTTTCTATATTTTCGCAAAATATTCTCGGTTGTTTTTTCGCCATCTTCCCTTAAATTCCTCTTTTCCCCTAAAAAGGGTCCTTTTGCCCCATAGGAACTCCTACAAAATATCTTTGCAGGTCAATTTTTCGTTGCATTCCCGCCAAATCCGCATTATAATATCTTTAAGTATGAATTGTCTGACAAGAGCTTCTCGTGCAGACATTTCCGATTTTATCCTAATTTTTTAATGTAAAAGGAGTGGAATGTATGAAGAAAAAGGCACTCGCGTTACTCATGGTTCTCTGCATGGCCTTGACGACGGCTCTCGTCGCGGGCTGCGGCGGCGGACCGAAACCCCAGTCCTCCGGCTCCGGGTCAGGCTCCGGCGCGGCGGGCGCAAAGAACAAGCTCGTGATTTACACCTCGATGAAGGAAGCGCTGATCAGCGGTATCGTCGAGGGCTTCAAGAAGAAGAACCCCGGCATCGAAGTCGATTACCAGTCCGCAGGCGCGGGCAAGCTGATGGCGAAAATCGCCGCCGAGAAACAGAGCGGCCATATCCTCGCCGACGTAATCTGGACCAGTGAAGTTCCCGACTTTTATCAGATGAAGTCTCAGGGCATGCTGGAAAATTACAAGACCCCGATTTTCAAGGAACTGCTGAACCCGTTCGACGATTATGACGGCAGCTTCACGGCGGCCCGTCTCGGCACGCTCGGTATCGTATACAACACCGACAAGATCAAGGAAGCTCCGACCCAGTGGTCCGACCTCCTGAAGCCGGAATACAACAAGGGCTTCGGCATCGCCGACCCGGCTCTCTCCGGCACGTCCTACATGAGCGTCGCGCTCCTGGAGAAACAGTTCGGCTGGGATTTCTTCAACAAGCTGCATGACAACGGCACGCGCATCGGCAAAGGCTCCGGCCAGGTCGTCGACGACACCTCCTCCGGCGAGCTCGTCGCTTGCCTCGGCGTCGACTACATCACCAACAGCAAGATCGCCAAAGGCGCTCACCTGAAGATGGCGTATCCGCCGGAACTGCTGATGGTTCCGAGCCCGGTCGCGATCTTCAAAGGCTCGAACAACATCGAAGCCGCGAAGAAATTCGTCGACTATCTGCTGAGCCAGGAAGCGCAGCAGAAGGTTGCTGAGGCCGGCACGGTCCCGGTCCGCACGGACGTCAAGATTCCCGAGAAGTACAACCTCCCCGCTCCTGAGGTCGCCCTCAAGAACGGCATCAAGGTGAGCTACACGGAAATCCTCCCGAAGAAGGAAGAGACGATCAAGAAGTTCACGGAGATCATCAAGAAGTAAGAACTATGTGACGCCTCGGCGCGTCCGGCAGGCGGCGGAACACGAGCGTTCCGCCGCTTGCTTTATATCAAATCGCTAACGTAAATTTTAAGGAGGAAACTCATGGATAACAATGACATTATCCGTGTGGAGAACGTGTCGAAAGGGTATCCGAACCATCCTGTGCTTCAGAACCTTTCGCTCACGCTGAAAAAGGGCGAGTGCTTCACCCTGCTCGGTCCTTCCGGCTGCGGGAAGACCGTGCTTTTGCGGCTGCTCGCCGGGTTTGAGTCCGCCGACGCGGGGAAGATCTACATCGGCGATACGCTGGTGAACGACCCCGAGGCGCGGATTGCCGTGCCGCCGGAAAACCGCGGGCTCGGCGTCGTGTTCCAGGACTACGCCGTCTGGCCGCACATGACCGTCTTCGAGAACGTGGCGTATCCTTTGAAGATTGCCGACCGTCCGAAAGACGAGATCAACGAGCGCGTCATGCGCATGATCGACATCGTCGGCATGAAGGGCCTCGACAAGCGCCTGCCGTCGGAGCTTTCCGGCGGCCAGCAGCAGCGCGTCGCCCTCGCCCGCGCCCTCGTCGCCGACCCGGCGCTGCTGCTCCTCGACGAGCCGCTGTCAAACCTCGACGCGAACCTGCGCGAGGAAATGCGCTTCGAGATCAAGGAACTGCAAAAGAAGCTGGGCGTCACGGTGCTCTACGTCACCCACGACCAGGAAATCGGCCTCGCCATTTCCGACCGCGTGGCCATCATGAACGCGGAGGGCGCGATCCAGCAGATCGGCACGCCTTGGGAAATCTTTGAGAAGCCGGTCAATCCCTTCGTGTTCAACTTCATGGGCATCGCGAACTTCATCGACGTGCGGCGGGACGGCGGCGCGTTCCTCGTGGGGAACGGCAACCAGCCGATGCCTTGGGAAACGCCCGCAGGCGACGCCGTCGAATGGGTCGCGGCTTTCCGCCCGTCGGACGTCAAAATCGCGCGAAACGGGGGCGGCCTCCGCGGCGTGATCCGCCGCGCGAACTTCCTCGGCGCGATGATGGACTACCTGATCGAGATCGACGGCACGCACCTTCGGACGAGCCTCGAAACCCATCACGCCATCGCGCAGGACTTGATGTTCAAGGCGGGGGACGAATGCTCGCTGTCGTTCCTGAGCCTGCACTGGTTCGAGAAGGAAGCCTTGAAGGGGGTGCTTGAGGAATGAACACGAAAAGCTCCTTCGGCGTGGCGCAGGTCATCTTGTTCCTGTCCATCGCCATCCTCGTCATCGTCGTCGCGTTCCCGGTGCTTTTGATCCTGTTCAATGCGTTCTGGGTCGAAGACCACTTCAATTTCTCCGGCGCGATCGAGATCCTGAAGGAACCGGAGACCTTCAAGGCCCTGATGAACTCGCTGATCATCGCGGGCATGTCCACCATCGGTTCCACGATTGTCGGCACCTTCTTCGCATGGCTCGTCACGCGGACCGATATGCCGCACAAACGGTTCATGAAGAGCATGTTCCTCGTGCCGTTCATGCTGCCGTCCTTCATCGGCGCCATGGCGTGGAAGATGCTGCTCTCGCCGAACGCGGGCTTCATCAACCGTTTCTTCATGGACAACCTCGGCTTTGACGGCCCGATCTTCAATCTTTACAGCTATTATGGCATTTCCGCCGTCGAAGTCATGTATTTGTTCCCCTTCGTCTTCATCCAGGTCTGCGGCGCATTGGAGCGCATGGACCCGACGCTGGAGGAATCGGCGCGCATCTCGGGCGCGGGGCTCTTCACCATCACGCGGAAAATCACGATCCCGCTGGTGCTGCCCTCGATCCTGTCCGGCGCGCTCCTCATCATGCTCTACTCGATGGCTCATTTCGGCACCGTCGCCGTGCTCGGTATCGAGAACGGCATCTACAACATCCCGGTGCTGATCTATGAACGCATCCACCAGTCGGGCGGCTCCTTCGAGTCGATCCGCACCGGCACCGTGCTCGCGACCGTGCTCGTCATCAGCGCGGCCTGCATCATCTGGGCGCAGCGCAAGATCCTCGGCTCCGGCCATTACCAGATCATCGGCGGCAAGAGCTTCCGCCCGATGGAGCTGAAGCTTCGCGGTCTCAAGTACCCGCTGATGTTCTTCTGCTTCGCCTATATCGCGTTCACCATCGTATTGCCCACCGTCGTGATCTTCCTCGTCGGCGGCCTCAGTACCTACGGCCTGTCCTTCACACCGGAAAACCTGTCGCTGGACAACTTCAAGTTCATCCTGTTCGAGTATGACGTAACCCGCGACGCGATCTTCAACAGCGTCACGCTGGGCCTGACCGCCGCGATCATCACCATGTTCGCCGGCGTCATGATCTCCTACGTCATCGTCAAGATGGACGTCAAGGGCAAAGGCATCCTCGAATTCCTCGGCATGCTGCCCTTCTCGGTCCCGGGCTCGGTCATCGCCCTCGGCGTGATCCTCGCATGGAGCGGCCAGTTCGGCGTCAACCTCTACAACACCGTCTGGATCATCCTCGTGGCCTACATCGCCCGCTACATGGCCTTCTCGCTGAAAGCCAACAGCGCGGCCCTCGAACAGGTTCACGACTCGCTGGTCGAGGCCTCCCGCGCCTGCGGCGCGACCATGTGGCAGTCCCTGAAAGACATCGTGCTGCCGCTGGTCAAGCCGGGCATGTTCGCGGCCTTCTTCCTGATCTTCCTGCCGTCGCTCAGAGAGCTGACCGTCTCGATCATGCTCTACGCGCCGACCACGCGCACCATCGGCGTCGCCATCTACACGCTGAACGAAGACGGCGAGACCGTCATCTCCTGCGCGCTGGCCGCCATCGCCCTGATCATCATCATCGTCGGGCAGACGGTCATCAACCATTTCACGAAAAAGGAGAGTGAGTGACCGATGGCAGGCTTTGTACGTCTTATCGGCGTGACGAAACGCTTCGGCGACGTCACCGCCGTCAACAATCTGAACTACGAGATCGGCAAGGGTGAATGCTTCTCGATGCTCGGCCCCTCCGGCTGCGGCAAGACAACGACGCTGCGCATGGTGGCGGGCTTCGAAGACCTGACCGAAGGAGAGGTCTGGGTCGGCGACCAGCTCTTTTCCTCGCCGGCGAAAAACCACTACACACCGCCGGAAAAGCGGAACTTCGGCATGGTGTTCCAGGCCTTCGCCGTCTGGCCGCACCTCTCCGTCTATGAGAACGTGGCGTTCCCGCTGCGCATTCGCAAGCTCTCAGAAAGCGAGATCGACCAGCGCACGATGGACGCGCTGAAAGCGACGAACCTTGTCGCTGCCAAGGATCAAAGCCCGGACTATCTGTCCGGTGGCGGCAAGCAGCGCGTGGCCCTCGCCCGCGCCCTCGCGATCAATCCTGACGTCATGCTGCTCGACGAGCCCCTCTCCTCTCTCGACCCGCACCTCCGCGAGGAAATGCGTTTCGAGATCAAGGACTTGCAGATGAAATACGGCTTCTCGATCATCTACGTCACCCACGACCAGTCCGAGGCCATGGCGCTGTCCGACCGGATCCTCGTCATGAAGCTCGGCGTCGTCCAGCAGATCGACACGCCGCTGAACATCTACAACAATCCGGCGAACAAGTTCGTGTTCAGCTTCATCGGCCTGTCGAACTTCCTCTCGGTGAATCAGGACGGCAATAGCGCCCAGCTTCCGGGCGGCGTTCCGCTGCCGGCGGGCGTCACGGTGCCCGAGCATCTCGCGGGCGAAAGCGTCGTCTCCTGGGCGAGCCGTCCCTCCGAGATCGACTTCCTCCCCGCCGACGACCCGACCGGGCTCCACGGCGTCGTGAACCGCAAAGCGTTCCTCGGCGAGATCATCGACTACCAGATCCAGGTTGGCGAGCAAACGCTCCGCGTCCAGAAAGGCCGCCGCGATCCCGGCCCGGAACCGGGAGAGAATTGCGCGCTGCGCTTCCTGCGTCCGTTCTGGTACAAGGAATCCGATGAGTGACAGAAAAAAGGCCGTCCCGAAGGACGGCCTTTCCCACTCGCGGAGAGCTGGCGAAACTCTCCCAGCGGTTTGCTTTCCGGTTGGCTTAACCCTCCAGCAAGTGCCAAACGGCATTCGCGACGACGCCAGCGAGAACCGCAATAGCGAAGCGCAACAGATACCGAGTCACCCCCTCACCTCCTTTCATGAAGAATGAGGCGAGACCGCCAAAAAATAATATAGCATTTTTTCCCCGTTTATGCTATATTAAATACACAGGTACTAAGTCATTCCCAGTCAGCCGGATGGCTACCGGCAGACAAAACAAAGAAACCTCCCGCAAGGGAGGCTTTTTTGTTTTTTTGTTTTGTGTTTAAATTACTCCAGATACGCGGTGGCGTCGGCGTTCAGCGTGATCTGGCCGTACGCGAACAGGTCGAGATCGTACCAGATGATCGAGCTCTCGTCCTCGAACACCGCCATCAGGTCCCACATCTTGCCGGGAGTCGGCGCGAACGTCACATGGGCGACCTCGCCCGGCATCAGGACCTTCGAGCCAAGGATGTCCGGCATCCATTCCGTCGCCTCGTGCGGGCTGACGTTCAGATAATAGATCGGTCTTCCGGTATTGTTGACAAGATTGAAATCCTGCGGACCCGCGAAAGCGGTGCCGATCATCGCGACCAGCATCAGCGCCGCGAGGGCAAACGTCTTGTAAAATCTCTGCATGATGATTCCTCCTTAGTTCCTTTTCCTTCCCATATATTGTTTTACAAATTATCCCCGCCGATCGGTACATATCGACGGGGACCTGGAAATAGGAAAGGAGAGTGTTAATCTCTTTAATTACTGGAAGCTCGCGGTGCCGTCGCCGTTCAGGGTGACCTGCGCAACGCTCAGAAGATCGATGTTGAACCAGGCAAGGCTGCTGCCGTCCTCAAAGGTCGCCTGCAGATCCCAGTACTGAACGCCGTTCGTCGGGAACTGAACCTGAACATAGGAACCGTTCGGCAGAACCTGGCTGCCGAGGATGTCGTTCTGCCAGTTGTCGGAGCTGGCCGGGCTGACATTGACATAGTAGATCGGGAAACCGGTGTTGTTCACCAGCACGAAATCCTGCGCGCCCGCGAAAGCGACGCTGGACAGACCCATGACAAACAGGGCCGCGAGGAAGAACACTTTGAGGGACTTGATTTTCTGCATTAAAGATACGCCTCCGTTAAATAATTTGTTTGGGTATGGTGATATTTGATGGCAAAGACGTGTACCCGACTATGCCTATTACCATCATATTACTGGAGAGTAGCGGTGCCGTCGTTGTTCAGCGTGACCTGATAAGTGCTGAGCAGGTCGATGCCGTACCAGGCAAGAGCGCTGCCGTCCTCGAAGATCGCCTGGATATCCCAGTACTGCGTGTTGCCTGCGCCGAAGTTCACGCGGATCGACTCGCCGTTCATCAGGACGCTGGAGCCGAGGATATCCTCTTCCCAGCTGTTGGTGCTGGCGGCGCTGACATTGACCTTGTAGATCGGGAAACCGGTGTTGTTCACGAGCACGAAATCCTGTGCGCCCGCGAAAGCGACGCTGGACAGGCCCATGACGAAGAGAGCCGCGAGGAAGAACACTTTGAGGGACTTGATTTTCTGCATGTGAATACGCCTCCTAAATAAATACATTTTTTCGGCTGAGAGAGGTGTGTACCCGCCTCTCTCAATTTTCGACAACATTATAGCATAACTTTTTCCCAACGGATTAAAAGTTGTAGTAATCGACATTTTTTTGTAGTAATCGACACAAAAAATGTC